>PXDP01000176.1 GCA_003565035.1 PVC group bacterium
CTTGAAAACGATCTCCTGCGCATCGGTGTCGATGGAGGCATTGAAGTTGGGGAAAGCCTTGAGCGCGGAGCCGAGGATTTTGATCAGCATGGCGGTCATGGTGAGCTTGGCCCCGGCTTTTTCGGCCTTGGGCTGGAAGCTCTTGCGCAACGCCTCGAGGTCGGTCACATCCGCATCGTCGAACTGGGTAACGTGCGGGATGGTGCTCCAGCAGTTGTCCATGTGCTCGACGGTCATTTTGCGGATGGTGCTCATTTTCTCGCGGTCGATCTTGCCGAAGGCGGAGAAGTCGGGCAGCGGCACCTTCTTCAGCGGCGCCGAGGGTCCGGCGGCTGCGGGGGCGGAGCCTTTTTGCTGATGCAACTGCTTGGACCAGGCTTTGACATCCGCCAGGGAGATTCGGCCTTTGGGACCGCTTCCGGGCACCTGATTGATGTCCACGCCAATCTCGCGGGCAAACTTGCGCACCGACGGCGCAGCGGGAACCGGAGAATGGTCCGGACGCTTGGCGGCGGCCTGCAGCGGAGCGTCTTTTTTGGGGGCTTCGGAAGCTTTTTCCGCCGGCTTGGGTGCAGAGGCACCGGCCGGTTTGGAACCTTCGGCTTTCGCCGGAGCCTTGGCCGCTTTTTTGGGCTTGGCGCCGCCGCCGGAATTCTCAATCACACCCACGGTATCGCCCACTTTGCCTTCGTCGCCTTCACCAATGTCCAGCGATTTAAGCGTGCCTGTGCAGGGCGCGGGCAGATCCACGGTGGCTTTGCCGGTTTCCAGTTCCATGAGCGGCTGGCCTTCGCTGACCGTGTCGCCCACCGACACCAGCACCGTCACCACCGTGCCGCCTTCGACTCCCTCGCCAAGCGCGGGAATCACAATCGGCTCATCCCCGCCGGATTCATCGGACTCGTCAGACTCTTCGGTGGCTTCAGATTCGTCAGAGGTGTCAGAGTTGTCCGAGGTGTCCGATTCCTGCGCCGCCTCAGGTTCCTCCTCAGCGGGGGCCTCCTCAGCAGGGGCCTCTCCCCCACCCTCTCCGGACAGGCTGCCGATTTTCTGGTCGACTTTGATCGTGTCGCCTTCGCTCACATCGAGCGATTCGATGACCCCGTCCGCCGGCGCGGGCACCTCAACGGTGGCTTTGCCGGTTTCGAGTTCAAAAAGGGTCTGTCCCTCGGTGACGCTGTCGCCAACGGCGACAGAGAGGTTGATGATTTCGCCGCCTTCGACGCCTTCACCCAGACTGGGAACGGTAAGATCGATTGCCATAGTGTTTTCTCCCTTGAATTAGGCCTGAAGCGGGTTGGGTTTTTCCACATCAATCCCGAGGTCTTTGATCGCCTTGGGCAGGACATCGGCTTTGAGTTCGCCTTTCTTCACCAGCAGGGTGAGGGTGGCGAGGACCACGTATTTGTGGTCCACCTCAAAGAAGTCCCGCAGCGCGGCCCGGCTTTCGGAACGGCCGAAGCCGTTGGTGCCGAGCGACTGCAGGGAGCCGGGCATCCAGCGCGCCAGGGTGTCGGACAGCGTCTTCATGTAGTCGCTGCTGGTCACAAACACATCCGGCTCTCCTTTAAAGAGCGTCTGCACATAAGGTACTTTCGCTTCTTTTTCCGGATTCAGCAGATTGTAGCGGTCGCACTCCAGCGCGTCATCGGTCAGTTCTTTGTAACTGGTAACCGAGTAGACGTTGGTGGGGATTTTGTACTGTTCCGCCAGAATCTCGGAGGCCTTCACCACCTCGTTGAGAATGGTGCCGGAACCAAGCAGGTTGGCTTTGGCTTTGCCTTTCGCCGGGGCCCGGAACTTGTAGCAGCCTTTGATGATGCCTTCCTTGACGTTTTTGCCTTCGGGGATCGGCGGCATCTTGTAGTTTTCGTTCATGGCCGTGATGTAATAGAAGACATCCTTGCCCTCGTGGTACATCTCGCGAATGCCGTACTCGATAATCGCCGCCATTTCGTAAGCGTAGGCCGGATCGTAGCTCTTGCAGTTCGGCACCGTGGCCGAGATCACATGACTGTGTCCGTCCTCGTGCTGCAGGCCCTCACCGTTGAGGGTGGTGCGTCCGGCGGTTCCGCCGATGAGGAAGCCCTTGGTGCGGCTGTCGGCGGCGGCCCAGATCAGGTCGGCCACCCGCTGGAATCCAAACATCGAATAGAAGATATAAAACGGAATCATGTTCAACTGATGCACCGAGTAGCTCGTACCCGCAGCAATCCAGCTCGCGGTCGCGCCGGCCTCGTTGATGCCCTCCTGGAGCAACTGACCGTCTTTCGCCTCTTTGTAATACATCAGCGATTCGCGGTCCACCGGGGTGTAAAGCTGACCGGTGGGCGCGTAAATTCCGCACTGTGCAAAGAGCGATTCCATGCCGAAGGTCCGCGATTCGTCGGGAATGATCGGCACAATCAGTTTGCCGACGTTCTTGTCTTTCAGCAGTTTGCTGACAATGCGGCCGACCACCATGGTGGTGGACGCTTCGCGGTCGCCGGTGCCCGCATCGAACTCGTCGTAGAGTCCCTCTTTGGGGAGATCGAGCGGTTTGGTGACCGACACGCGGGTGGGCACGAATCCGCCAAGCGCGGCCCGGCGTTCACGCAGGTATTCCATCTCCACGCTGTCCTGCGCCGGACGGTAGAACGGTGCTTTGGCGACATCCTCGTCGCTGATCGGAATCCCGAAACGGGTCCGGAAACTCAGCAGCTCGTCCTCATTGAGCTTCTTCTGGTTGTGGGCAATGTTTTTGCCTTCGCCCGCCTCGCCCAGACCGTATCCTTTCACGGTCTTGGCAATCACGATGGTCGGCATGCCTTCGGTTTCCACCGCCGCCTTGTAGGCGTTGTAGACTTTGACCGGATCATGACCGCCGCGCTTGAGTTTCTTGAGTTCCTGATCGGCCATGTTGGCCACCAGCTTCTTAAGTTCCTCGTTGGCGCCGAAGAAGTTTTCGCGCACATATTTGCCGTCGGAAATCGAGTATTTCTGGTACTGCCCGTCCACCGTCTCCTCAAAGCGTTTCACCAGCGCGTTGGTGTTGTCGCGGGCCAGCAGGGTGTCCCATTCGGAGCCCCACAGACACTTGATCACATTCCAGCCGGCGGACCGGAATCGGGCCTCCATTTCGCGGACGATGCTGCCGTTGCCGCGCACCGGACCGTCCAGCCGCTGCAGGTTGCAGTTCAGCACGAAGACCAGGTTGTCGAGTTTTTCGCGGCCGGCGATACTGATGCAGCCGGTGGTTTCGGGTTCGTCGGACTCGCCGTCGCCAATGAAACACCAGACTTTCTGATTGTCTTTGGGTTTCAGCCCGCGGTTTTCCAGATATTTCAGGAAACGCGCCTGGTAAATCGCCATCAGCGGCCCCAGTCCCATAGACACGGTGGGGAATTTCCAGAAATCTTTCATCAGCCAGGGGTGCGGATAGGAACTCAGACCGCCGCCCGGTGCCAGCTCGCGGCGGAAATTGCCGAGCTGCTGTTCATTCAGACGTCCTTCCACAAAGGCCCGCGCGTAAATGCCGGGAGACGCATGGCCCTGGAAAAAGACCAGATCGCCGGGATGCTTCTCGGAATGTCCGTGCCAGAAATGGTTGAATCCAATTTCGTAAAGCGTTGCCGCCGAGGCGTAGGTGGAAATGTGACCGCCAATGCCGTCCAGCTTTTTGTTCGCCCGAGTGACCATCGCCATGGCGTTCCAGCGGATGATGCTCTTGATGCGCCGTTCTATCTCGCGGCTGCCGGGAAACGGGGCCTGCTTGTCCGGCGATATCGTATTCAAATACGGGGTGTTCAGGGGATGCTCAAAGGTCAGTCCCGCTTTTTGCGCTTCAGCCTGCAAAGCCGTCATGATCGCTTTGGCCTGTTCCGGCCCGGAAAGCTTCAATACGTCCCGTAAAGACTCCTGCCACTCCTGCAACTCGATCTGGTCGTGAATTTCACTCATAGGGTCATGTGTCCTGTGTTGAAAAAAAAGGTGGGTTTCTCTTCCGAAAACCATAGGAAAAAAAGGCATTCGAGCCAGGCGAACACCGAGGTCCACCTATACCCCGACCCGACAGGATTGGAAGGAAAAAAAGGCCGGATTCGGAAAATCGACACTTTTTTACACCTTTACAAGAAAGCAAGATCCATCGTTTTTCCCGATACTTCGTTTTTTGCCTCAAAATTTTCTTCACGAAACATTAAAAAATCGCGAGTTTCACCCAACATCCCTCTCCTATCCGACAGGCGGCTAGGCCGGCGGGTCAATCTGCAGACGCAGGTCATCCGGCAGCGCCTCCCATAAATGCGGGTGACTTTCCACCAGGCGGGCGATGTCCGCCAGATCCTTGATACGCTTGCTCTGGCGGCGCTGCGACTCTGACCAGGCTTTGATTTTTCCCCTGAGTGTATCCTCCAACGAAGCCACCCGCATCAGGATCCCGTGAACATCCGCCGCGACCGAACGTTTCGGATACTCCACATAAAAATCTTCCGTGCTCAATTGAATACTGACCGCTGATTTTGCCCGGAAGTTTGCCAATCGTAAAATTGCTTCGAGGTCATGGAATTAGGATTATTCGTGGTTCATGTGGAGTTTCAAGCCTCTAAATTGCTACCGTATGCGGCCGGAATATGCAATGATCATTTGAAAATGTAGCGTCCCTATTCGCGGGACGGCTCTGCCATTCGCGGGCTCTCTCTTCCCCCATCCGTAGTCCCGCAGTCCGGCAAGGCTATCCGTGGTTTGACAAATCAGAAACTCCTTACTACACTGTAAGGAATAAAACATCAGGAGTACAATTATGATTACAGCCACATTGACAAGCAAAGGGCAGCTCACACTCCCAAAGGCTATACGGGATTCGCTCCACCTCCGCACCGGTGATCGGATTCGGTTCCAACTTACAGACAACGGAGAAGCTGTATTGAAACCCATCACAAAGTCGGTGGATGATGTGTTTGGTCGTCTTCATGATCCAGCCCAAGCCTCTGTATCCGTTGATGAAATGAACGCCGCCATTGCCGCTCGCTTTAAAAACAGAGCCCAATGATTGCTACCGACACAAATATCATTATCCGCTTTCTTGTAAAAGATGATCCCGAACAGGCAGAAGCGGTTCGCCGAATGCTCAAAGAGGCTGAACAACAACGAGAACACTTGCTGATTCCGTTATTGGTCCTCTTAGAAACGATTTGGGTGCTTGAAAGCGTCTACAATAAAACCGCAACAGAAATTATAGATGCCATCAATGATCTCCGCCTCATGTCTGTGTTCATGTTTGAGTCTGATTCTGTCGTGGAGCGTTTCATTTCCAAAGCCAGAAAATTTCACGCTGACTTATCCGATATTCTGATTACAGAGTCCTGCCAAATGGCGAGCTGTGAATATCTCATAACCTTTGACAAAAAAGCTTCGAAGCTTCCAAGCGTTCGTCTTTTAAAAACTCACTGAGAGTCCAAACAGATTCCGTCGTGAAAGATTGACCCTTTTTCGATCGCGCTTATAGAGGAAACGATGGCTCCTTCATCCCCTCAACACTCCACCTTATGCCTCGACGGCAATCACGCCGCTGCGGATGTGGCCTACCGCCTGAACGAACTGTGCGCGATTTATCCGATCACCCCCTCCTCCAAAATGGGCGAGCTGGCCGATGAGTGGAGCCACCGCGGCCGCCCCAACCTCTGGGGCGCGGTGCCGGAAGTGGTGGAAATGCAAAGCGAAGGCGGCGCCGCCGGGGCTCTGCACGGCGCCCTGCAGACCGGTGCCCTGGCCACCACCTTCACCTCCTCCCAGGGCCTGCTGCTGATGCTGCCCAACTTCTACAAAATCGCCGGCGAACTCACCCCCTGCGCCGTGCATGTCGCCGCCCGCGCCCTCGCCACCCAGGGCCTGTCGATTTTCGGGGATCACTCCGATGTCATGGCCGCCCGCACCACCGGCTTTGCGTTGCTCTTCGCCGCCTCCGTGCAGGAGGCCCACGATTTCGCCCTCATCAGCCAGGCCGCCTCCCTCCAGGGCCGCATTCCGTTTCTCCACATTTTCGACGGCTTCCGCACCTCCCACGAAATCGCCCCGGTCGACCGGCTCACGGACGACACCCTGCGCGCGCTCATCGACCCCGAGGCCCTGAATGCCCACCGCGCCCGCAGCCTCAACCCCAACCGTCCTGTCCTCCGCGGCACCGCCCAGAATCCGGATGTCTTTTTTCAGAGCCGCGAGTCGGTCAATGCCTATTATGACGCTCTCCCGGAGATCGTCCAGTCCCGGATGGACCGCCTCGCCGCCGAAACCGGCCGGGCCTATCACCTCATCGACTACCACGGAGCCCCGGATGCCGAACGCGTCATTGTCATTATGGGCTCCGGCGCGGTCACCGCCGCCGAAACCGCCGCGCACCTCGTGCAACTGGGCCAAAAGGTCGGCGTGCTCACCGTGCGTCTGTACCGTCCCTGGCCGGCGGAGGCCTTTCTTGAGGCCCTCCCCGCATCGGTCCAATCTGTCGCCGTGCTCGACCGCACCAAAGAGCCCGGTGCTCCGGCGGAACCGCTTTGCCTCGACGTGGCCGCCACCCTGCAATCCACCCGCCCCGGCCTTCGCATCCTCGGCGGCCGCTACGGACTCGGCTCCAAAGAATTCACTCCCGCCATGGTCCGTGCGGTGTTCGACGAACTCGCCCGCGACACCCCCAAGCCCCGCTTCACCGTCGGTATCGAAGACGACCTCACCCAGCTCAGCCTGTCCATCGATCCCGCGTTCCACCTCGAAGACCCCGCCGCCACCCGCGCCCTCTTCTACGGCCTCGGCTCCGACGGCACCGTCGGCGCCAACCGGAACACCCTCAACATCCTTTCCGAACACACCGGTCTCCACGTCCAGGGCTACTTTGTCTTCGACTCCAACAAATCCGGCTCCCGCACCGTCTCCCACCTCCGCTTCGGCCCCAATCCCGTCCGTGCGCCCTACCTCATTCAATCGGCCAATTTTATCGCCTGCCACCACTTCAGCTTTGTCAAAATTCTCGACCTGCTGGAAAACGCCGCCCCTGGGGCCATCCTTCTCCTCAATGCGCCCCACGGTCCCGACACCCTGCCGAAGCATCTGCCCCGGGAAATGCTCGAAGACATCCGCCGCCTGAACCTCAGCCTGCATGTCATCGATGCCGCCCGCGTGGCCCGCGAAGCCGGCCTCGGCGGGCGCATCAACACCGTCATGCAAACCTGCTTCTTCGCCCTCAGCGGCATCCTCCCCCGCGAAGAGGCACTTGAGGCCGTCCGCACCGAAATCCGCCGATCCTACGGCAGCAAAGGCGCGGACATCGTGACCAAAAATCTGGCCGCCGTCGACACCTGCCTCCAACACCTGCATCCCGTTCCCCTGCCGGAGGACCTTCCCGCAAACGCGCCCCGCGAAAACCCAGTGCCCCGGGACGCCCCCGACTTCGTGCGCAACGTCACCGGACCCCTGCTGGCCGGAAAAGGCGATGCCCTCCCGGTCAGCGCCCTGCCCGCCGACGGCACCTGGCCGGTCGGCACCGCCAAATGGAGCAAGCGCGACCTCTCCGCCATCGTGCCCGCCTGGGAACCGGATCTCTGCATCCAGTGCGGACACTGCGTGCTGGTCTGTCCCCACGGTGTCATCACCGTCAGGCAGGCCGAAGCCGCGCAGGTCCCCGACCCCGTGCCCTCCTCTCCCCTGCGCGGGGTCGATCCCGGAGAAAATCTGCGCTATCTGCTCAACATCTCCCTGCCCGACTGCACCGGCTGCGGACTCTGCGTGGAAATCTGCCCCGCCAAAGACCGCACCAACCCCAGCCGCAAATCCCTCAACCTCGTCGAAAAAACCGACCACAGCGAGGTCCAGCGGCTCTTCGACGCCATTCCCGTGCGGCACGATCAAACCAACCCCGCCACCGTGCGCGGGGTCCAGTATCTCCCCGGCACCTTCGAATTCCCCGGTGCCTGCGCCGGCTGCGGGGAGACGCCCTACCTGCGCCTGGTCAGTCAGCTCTTCGGCGACCGCATGCTGATCGCCAACGCCACCGGATGTTCCTCCATCTACGGCGGCAATCTGCCCACCACTCCGTGGACCACCGACAACCACGGACGCGGTCCCGCCTGGTCCAATTCGCTCTTTGAAGACAACGCCGAATTCGGATACGGCTTCCGCCTCGGGGTCAATGCCCTCACCCGCCAGGCCTTCGCCTCGCTCACCGAGCTGGCCCCGGCACTGAACCTTCCGCCGGACACCGCCCGCCTCCTCGGTCCGCCGCCCGAAACGCCCACCGAATTCACCCGCCACCGCCACGCCCTCGAGCGCGTGCTCACCGCCGCCCGCGCCCTGCCCGACACCGCCGCCCGGCGAACCCTCCTCGAGCTGGGCGATCATCTCGTTCCCCGCTCGGTCTGGATCATCGGCGGCGACGGCTGGGCCTACGATATCGGCTTCGGCGGACTCGATCATGTGCTCTCCAGCGGCGAGAACGTCAACGTGCTGGTGCTCGACACCGAGGTCTATTCCAACACCGGCGGGCAGGCCTCCAAAGCCACCCCCATCGGTGCCGCCGCCAAATTCGCGGTGGGCGGCAAACCCACCGGCAAAACCGATCTGGCCCTGCAGGCCATCCTCAAAGGCAACGTCTACGTGGCCAACATCGCCCTGGGCGCCAAACTTCCGCAGGCCCTCCGCGCCATCCGCGAGGCCGAAGCCTATCCCGGCCCCTCCCTCATCCTCGCCTACAGCCCCTGCATCGCCCACGGCTACTCCCTCAGCCGCGCCCTCTCCCAGGAGGCCCTCGCGGTGGACACCGGCTACTGGCCCCTCTTCCGCTACGATCCCCGCCTCAAAGCCGACGGACAACCCGCCCTCCTGCTCGACTCCCCGGAACCCAAACGTCCCCTCAAAGATTTCCTCCAGAACGAACTCCGCTTCCGTCTGCCCGAACTCGCCGATCCCGCCCTCGCCGAAACCCGTGCCCGCGACGCCCAGGCCGCCGCCCGCGCCCGCTACGCCCTCCTCAAAACCCTCGCGGAGCCCCCCGCCCCATGACCCTCACCACCCGCTACCTCGGCTTTGATCTCACCAGCCCCTTCATCGCCTCCGCCTCCCCCCTCACCGGAAAAATCGACAGCCTCAAAGCTCTCGAAGATGCCGGAACCGCCGCCGTGGTTCTCCCCTCCGTCTTCGAAGAACAACTTCGGCAGGAACGCGAAGCCATCGACGCCTTCACCGCCCTGCAGGCCGACACCCTCACCGAGGCCCAGAGCTTTTTTCCCGACCCCGCCCTCTACGAACGCGAAAGCCACCGCACCCTCGACCTCGTCCGCGCCGCCCGCGAATCCCTCGACATCCCCGTCATCGCCAGCCTCAACGGCATCTCACCCGACGGCTGGGTGCTTTTCGCCAAAGAACTCGTCGACGCCGGAGCGCAGGCCATCGAACTCAACCTCTACCACATCGGTTCCGATCCCGCCGTCAGCGGTGACGAAATCGAAGCCCGTCACGAAGAGACCGTCCGCGCCGTCCGCCAGGCCATCGATGTCCCCCTCGCCGTAAAACTCAGCCCCTGGTTCAGTTCCTTCGCCAACGTCGCCCATCGCATCACCCACGCCGGCGCCGATGCCCTGGTGCTCTTCAACCGCTTTTATCTGCCCGACATCGATCCCGAAACACTCACCCTCGAACGAACCCTGCAGCTCAGCCGGTCGCAGGACCTGCTGCTGCCCATGAGCTGGATC
Source organism: PVC group bacterium (assembly GCA_003565035.1). GTDB lineage: Bacteria > Verrucomicrobiota > Kiritimatiellia > SS1-B-03-39 > UBA6053 > PXAS01. Next base: position 9,714 of record PXDP01000176.1, read on the forward strand.
GCCATGCTCCGCCCGCACCATCAGAACCACCTCGCCCTCACCGGCGGACTTCACCAGCCCCTCGACGCCGTCAAAGGCCTCATGGCCGGTGCCGACGCCCTCATGAGCACCGCCGCCCTCCTCAAAAACGGCCCCGGACATCTCGTTCACCTCCGCGAAGGCCTCATCCAGTGGATGAACGCCAAAGGCTATTCAAGCCTCGACGAACTCCGCGGCTGCATGAGCCGCGACCGCGTCCGCAATCCCGACCTCTTCGAACGCACCAACTACATGAAGCTCCTCGACTCCTGGCCCGGGCTGTAGCCTCCCCCGATCCCCCGACCCGACGGATCCGTCGGATCCTCCCCGCCCGCCAGTGGCCGCTCCGTGGAGATCAGCAGTTGGGTCAAGGGCGGATTGATGAAGTAGTTGCTGCGCCCGATTTTGCGCTTGATCAGAAACCCGTCTTTGACCAGAGCCTCCAGATAACGGGTGGCGGTCAGGCGTGTGACACCGAGATCCTTTTCCACAAATTCGATCTTCGTGTAGGGATGCGTGAAAAGATTGTAGAGCAGATCACGGCTGTAAAACTTATAGAGGGCACGGAGCCGATTTTTCGTTTCCTCCAGCAGACGCAGTATCCCCCCTATCGTGTCCAGCGTTCGGCGGGACGTATCCTCCACCGCCTCCAGCAGGTACAGCACCCATTCCTCCCAGGTGTCCTCGGTGCGCACCGTCTGCAAAAGCCGGTAATACTCGGACTTTCGTTCCAGAATACTGCGGCTCAGGTACAGGATGGGAATATCCAGCAATTGATTCTGCACCAGATACAACACATTCAGGATACGCCCGGTTCTGCCGTTCCCATCATAAAAAGGGTGTATGGTTTCGAAGCGATGATGAATCAGGGCCATGCGAATCAGCGGATCCGCGTCATACGCGGGCTCCTGATGGATAAAGCGCTCCAGATCCCCCAGAAGGTCGGGGATTTTTTCCGGAGTGGGAGGTTCATACACGATACGCCCGGTGTCATCCCGCAGGGTGGTGCCGGGAAGCTTGCGGAGTCCGGCGCGGTTTTGCTCCAGTTCCGCCTGTATGTCCACAAGCAGGTTGACGCTCAGCAACCCGTTTCGTTTGAGAGCCTGATGCCCCACGGTGAGGGCCTGCCGATACCGCAGAACCTCTTTCGCCGCCGGGGGGAGATCACCGAGGCTGTTGGCCTCCTGTTGGAACAACTCGTCATGGGTGGTGACAATGTTTTCAATCGCGGAGGAATCTTTCGCCTCCTGCAAACTCAAGGTGTTGATGAGAAGTTCCTGCTCCGGCAACGAAGCGGATTTGCCTTTTAATTCAGCCAAAACCCGACTGGAGCGACTGAGCTGCTTCAGAATCGCAGGCGTCTCAAATCGTTTGGGATCAATGCGGTTCAAGGACTTCATGGCATCATCATGTATAAAAAAGTCAAAAAAGTAAACACTTTAGAAAAACGTGTATAAAAAAGATAAGAATCTATGCAGGTCCTACCGCTCCACGCGATCCGACCGATCTGACTGATCTGACCGCTCTGACCGATCCGACCGATCCGTCAGATCTGACAGCGATCGGCGCTCCCAAATTTAGCCACAGGGCTTTCGCTCCATAACACTCTTGATGCCAACGGCATCACATTCGTCAGCAAGGGGCAACGCCCCTTGAGATCCCAAGCAGAATACCGCGCATCCTGTAGGGATGCCATTCCTCTTCGCGCGTAAAG
>PXDP01000403.1 GCA_003565035.1 PVC group bacterium
AGCCACTCCACCGATAGTCCATCGGATCCTCCACCATCCCCGCCCGGATCGGATTCAGATCCACATACGCAGCCACCGACATCAGTGCCAACGGATTCCCCTCCACCACCACACTCCGGTACCGCGCATCCCAGAACGCTCCCGAACACTTGTGCGTCCGATTATACCAGAGCGTATAGCCATGTTTCAGCACCCGCATAAACTCCGGTAAATCATACATCCGCTCCGTCACCTGCCCATCCAGCTTCTTCTGATCCTCCTCCTTATGTAACGCATAAAACTCACACCACTGCTTCACCTTGTCCTTCGACCAAACCAGCTTCAGTCTCCGCACCACCTCCTCATGATCCAAGTTTTCCCGCTCCGGCACCCACAACAACAGGTGAAAATGATTCGACATCACACAATAGGTCACCACCGTCATCCCCGAAAACTCCGCCCAGCGAAACGCCAGTTCCCTGAACGCCTCCTTCTCCTTCACCTCCAGCAAAAAATCCTGACCCCGCACACGGCTCGTCACATGCACAAAATAGCCCCCGGACTTCGGCAGAACCCGCTCCCGCTTCTGAGCAATTTTCTCCACACAAGGCCACAAAGGCCCCGGAATCTTAGATGACTTAGGAACAATCATACCCCCTCTCTATTCCAAACATCGCCATTTTCAAGCCAAAACTTCTTTAAAATACCTGTTATTTTAAAATGTTATTTTGTATTTTATGTCATTTTTGAAATGACAAGCGCAATCCGAACCGGAAAACGAGTCCTGCGGCCAGCACGCCAAGTCCGGTCATCCACACACGGGGTTCAACCCAGAAGGCCAGAAACGCGCAGGCCGTCAGGCCGATTATCGGGAAAACGCGCGGATACAGGCGGTCCCCGGCCGGCAGACGCAGGGCGGACAGATTGGTTAGCGCATAATACACCAGCACCGTGAAGGCGCTGAACGACCAAGTCAGCCGTACACTTCCCAGCAGGGTCAGCCCGCAAACCAGCGCCCCTACCCCTGCGACCGCCACCCGGGGCGTGACGCCTTTGGGGTCAATCCGCGAAAACGCGGCGGGCAGATCCCCGCGGCGTCCCATGGCCAGCGCAACCCGGGAGAGTCCTAAGATCAGATTCAACAGCACCCCCAGCATCGCGGTCATGGCACCCAGAGCCACGACAAGGGCCGGGAGAGGATGCCCCAGCCCGCGCAGGACGGTCTCCAGCGGGGCGGCGACACCGCTTGCCGCGTCGCTCAAAGCCTCAGCGCCCGCCGCGCCCACTGCGGTAAGCGCAACCGCAAGATAGAGCAACGCCGTCACCGCCATCACCGTCATGATCGCCCGGGGAATATTGCGGCGCGGTTCGCGAATCTCCTCCCCCATCGTGGCGATGCGCCCGTACCCGGTGTACGCCACAAACATCAGGGCGCAGGCCTGCAGGAACGAGGAGAGATCCCGCCTGCTTCCCGGCAGCAGCGGCGACAAATGCTCTTGCCGTACCCGCAATGTCTCCGGCAGAGCGGTGACCACAAACACCGCCAGAGCCAGCAGGGTTATGGAGGCAATCGTCACGTTGGCGGCATGACTACGCTTCAATCCCCCCAGCACCAGAAAGGTGATTCCCAGAGAGACTGCCAGCCCGGTGAGCAGCACACCGGTGTGAGACTCCACGCCAAAAATCCGCAAGAAATAGCCGCCAAATCCAAGCGCGGCCGTTGCGGCGGAAGCGGATTTGGCACACAAAAACATCCAACCGGCAGTAAATCCCGCCAGAGGGTGAACATAGTGATATCCGTACTCATACGTTCCCCCGCTGACCGGATGCGCAGCGGCAAGCTGGGCACTGCTCATCGCATTGCACAAGGCCACAAACGCCGCCACCACCACCGCCGGGATTACCATCGGACCGGCAACTCCTGCTGCCACCCCGATTCCCACAAAAACACCCGTGCCCACCATGGAGCCCAGGCCCAGACCCGTCGCACCCCATACGCCCAGTCTCCGGGTTAAACTTTCGACACGTTTCTGCATGTGCATCCTCTCCTAAAATCCAAAGGTTTCCTGTACAGGCTGCGCCGAAGGAACCCAGGGTCGGATCAGGTTCGGCCCCTCCACTCCGACGCGGTTCACCTCCGGGGAAACCCGGTCACAGGCAAAGCCGTCGGCGGCAATGGGCTCCAGCATACGGTCCAAATCGCTCAGACGTGTTTCAGGGTCCATCCAGGCCGGGAGATCCTCCTCCCGCAGCACCGCCGGCATGCGCGGATGCACCCGGCGCACCAGCGCATTTGCGCGGGTGGTGATGATGGCGCAGCTCAGAATCATCCCCCCGTCCCGGTCATGCCATTCCTCCCACAGTCCCGCAAACACAAACGGGGCTTGATCCTCCCGACGGAACCGCACGGGCTGTTTACCGCGTCCATTCCCCCGCATCCATTCGTACCAGCCGTCCGCCGGAATCAAACAGCGTTTCCGGCGGTAGGGCACCTTGAAGCTGGCTTTTTCCGACAGCGTTTCCGCACGGGCGTTGATGCATTTAGCCCCGAAGGCCGGGTCCCTCGCCCAGGGCGGCACCAGTCCCCAGGAAAACACCTCCAAACGAATACCGGGATCCGCCAGCCAGGCACTCACCGGCTGGGTCGGCGCAATATTGTAGCGCGGACGCATCCGCGCATCCACCGGGACCTCAGGAAAAGCCTGTTTCAACGCTTTTGCATCTTTCGCAAGCGTAAACCGGCCGCACATCAGCTCTTTTCGGTAAAAAATTCAAGGACCTCGCCTCCGGGCGCGACAACGAACGAAATCCGCACCGAAAGTGGAGCGGGCCGCGAGGGGATCTCCACATCCTTCGGCGCCATGCGCTCTGTGGCCCCGGCCTTGAGCGCCAGCGCATGCGCAGCATCGCAATCGGCGGCCCGCAGGGCAAAATGAATGATGCGTCCTTCCGAGGGGGTATCGGGAGATCCGCCTTCAAAGATTTCGATCACCGTGCTATCCCCGCCATCCAGCATGGCCGCGCGTTTGGGGGATTCGCCCCATTCGCGTACAGGCTCAAAGCCGAGCGCGCGGTAAAACGCTTCGGAGGCCTCAAAATCCACGACACGAATGGCGACATGATGAAATCCGCCGCCGCCTAAAAGAGTATTGGTTCCGTTCATGCCTGAGAGTATAGCGGCGCAAAGAAAAACCGCAATGCTCATCCAGGCTTTTCCGATGGTCGGAAAACGTGAACCCGGCTTTTCCGATCATCGGAAAACGGGCGGAAAAAACCCCGCCGGAGCGGGGTTTGGTTTAAAGTTCCAATCGAAAAGCCGATTAGAACAGCATGCGCCAGGCGCCGTAGACGGAGGTGGACTCCAGGGTGCCGGCGGAGGTGTTGTCGAGTTCGGCGACTTCCACACCGAACATCAGCTTGTTGCCGTCACCGTTCAGGTAGTAGTTCAGACCGAGGTAGAGGGCCCAGTGTTCGTCACCGCGCTGAGCGGCGCCTTCTTCGAGGATATCCACGCGACGTGCATAGCGGCTGGCGGCGCGGAGGCCGGTGGCGCTGTCGGATTCGGACATCTCATACCGGGCAACGCCCTGCAGTTTTTCGCTGAGCATCAGCGAGGGCATGATGTAGAAACCCGAGGTTTCGGTGCCATCATTGTCCCCGAGCATGTATTCAGCACGGAGGCCAAATCCGCCCTGGGCAAAGTGGAAACCAATCACATAAATCTCTTCGAAAGAGGCATTGGAGTTTTCGTCATCGCTGGCAAGGTAGCTGCCCTGAATTTTCAGTTTGCTGCCTTCACCGAGAGCGCCGTCAAGATTGACACCGATCATCGCATTGTACATGTACTCGACGCTTTCATTCGCGGAGTTGGTGTTATCTTCCGCAGTGAACAATCCGAGTCCGTAGTAGAGAGTTCCCAGATCGCCTTCCAGCAGAATTCCGTTGGTTTCGCCGGGGGCGGCAATGGTGTTGCTCACCAGTGAACGCTCAACGGTCAGGATGCTGGCTGAAGAGGTGTTTTCTTCAAGCGAGGTGATGGGTTTGTCATATCCGACTTTGATGTAGGCGGGTTTGTGCTCGCGCCACTGGACGTAGGCGGAACGGACACTCACGGCGGAACCGGGGACCACGTTGGCCTCCACTTCAGCGCGGAAGTTATTTTCGAAATTGCCGCGCAGACCGATCCGGGCGCGCCGCACTTCAAAGGTGCTGTAATCGCTGCTGCCTTCGTCGTTGCTGACATCACTGTATCCAAACTGGGTCTGCACCCGGCCGCGGACGCGGATGTCCTGAACAAAACGGCCGGCGGGGCGAACGGTTTGTTCAGCAAATGTTACACTCATCATGCCGACGGCCGAAAGCCCGGCAAGCATTTTAATCCATGTTTGTTTCATGATTATGTCTCTCTCCTGAATTGACAGCATTATGCCGTCGGGGGTTACTTGGATGTTTGCATGAACCGTACTTCGGTTCAAAAACTCCGCGCAGTATGCCAGACCCTTGTCAGGATTTTATGAGGGAGAGATTAAAATTCAGCACATCCCCCTTCTTATGGCGCCCCTTACTCTCTACACCCGATATGCCTTAATGTTTTTCTTTCATCGTATTAATTTCGATGTCCACATCGGCACGGTTGGCGATCTTCTGTACTTTCCCGTCGCGCATCCAGACAATCCGGTCGGAAATATCCAGCATTTTATGATCGTGGGTGGAACAGATCACGGTGACCCCGCGCTCCCGGTTCATTTCTTTCATCAGTTCGATGATTTCCTCGCCGGTATGGATATCGAGGTTGGCGGTGGGTTCGTCGGCAAGGATAATCGCCGGCTGGTTGGCAAAGGCCCGCGCAATGGCCACGCGCTGCTGTTGTCCGCCGGACAGTTCTTTGGGCGTATGCAGAATCCGGTCGCCCAGGCCGACACGGGTAAGGATCTCCACCGCGCGGTCCTGTGCCTCATCCGGGGGAACCCCGCCGAACAGCATGGGCAGGGTCACGTTTTCCAGCGCGGTCATCACTTTGACGATGTTATAGCTCTGAAAAATGTAGCCGATTTTCCGACAGCGAAGCCAGGCGAGTTCGTTGGCATCGAGCTGAGCCACGTCGATCTCATCAATAAACACGTTCCCGGAGGTTGGCTTCATCAGCCCGCCGATGGCATTGAAGAGCGTTGTTTTGCCGGAGCCCGAAGGCCCCATGATCGAGATGTACTCCCCGGTGCGAATGGTCACATCCACGCCGTCCAGTGCGCGAACCTCGGTGTCGCCCATGCGGTACACTTTCACCACATCGCGGGTCATCACGGTGTATTCTACAGTATCGTCCATTACTTTTCTCCTCTCATTGCGTCCATGGGCGGCATTTTGGAGGCGATAAACGCGGGAAATAGTGCCCCGAGGGTGGTGAGGGCCATGCCCACCAGAAATACGAACACGAGTTTGCCCGGCAGGTTGGCGATTTCCATCGCCTGAAACACCTCTCCGCCGTGATCGGCCAGAGCCAGAAGAATGGAGATGATCAGACCGGCAACGGCCCCGGCGAAGGCACCAACGAGTCCCAGAATCGCCGCTTCCAGCAACACACTGTAAAGGATGAAACTGTCCAGCGCGCCCAGGCACTTCATGGTGCCGATCTCACGGTAGCGCTGGGTCACCGACATCAGCATGGTGTTCAGCACCCCGGCGCCGCTGACCACCAGCGACAGGATCATCATCAGCCGCCAGCTCTGAATGTCCACCGGATCGGTGGAGCGCGGCATCGTCAGCAGGTACATCATAAACGCGGTGGCGGTGGTGATCGTGAGCAGGGTCAGCACCGCGCGGCCAATGCGCTGGCGCAGACTGTTGACCGCCATGGAGCAGACAACCTCCATGGAGAGCTTCAGGCTTCCGATTTCCCAGTCAGCGGAGGGTTGGATTGCAGAATTCATCAGTAATTCACTCCGATTGAGGCCCAGAGGAAGTTAATGGCAATGGCGAGCATGCCGACCAGGCCCATGCCCGCGCCGAAGCCGACCGCGAGAATCGGCGCAAAATTCTGCCAGCGCTCCCGTCCGAATTTTTTGGCGAACACATAGCGGCCGAGACAGGCACCGAAGAAAATCATTACCGCGTTATGCGGATAGCCGTTCGCGGCGGCCAAGGCTCCGTAAATGTACTGGGCACTGATTCCGAGAGCCGAGAAGCTGGCAAAGGCGACGCAACCGGCCGCGAACGCACCGATGATCACCCCGGGTTTCAGAGCATCAAGCAGCAGAGACTGCCCTTCCTGCATGGCCGAGGCCCACAACGCCCGCATTTGGGCATGCATGGGCCAGAATTTCTGGACGTACGGGAAGTTGTCCGACGGAATAGGGCCGAGCCCGGTAATGTAGGACCAGAACACAAAGGAGGCAACCAGCAGCAGCGGAAAGATGAACAGCTCTGCTTTGAAGATCGAAGTGAATTTGGTCCGGGTGAGTTCGCAGACCCGGAACATATCGGCGATATGCCCGTAGTTGTTCAGCGGCAGGGGTGCGAACCAGATGTTCACCCGGCGGTAGCCGGAGGCAAAAATCGCGGATTCAAAAATGAAGGGCACCCCGACATTCTGACCTGCAATCCCGCTCATCCGCGCGTTGATGTAGGTGTTGATCGGGGTCCAGAGGAACGCGAAGGCAAACAGCCAGCCCATCGGAAAGGCCCGCTCCCCCTCCGCCAGATCGCCGTTGATGAGGTGATTGGAGAGCATCACAAAGCAGAGGGCGGAAAACATCCAGATCCCAACCATCAGGCCGGTGGGCGGATCGCCGCGATCGACGTTCCGTTCCCAGAATTTGGACAGATCAATCGCGCCCTCATGGATGTCATCCCCCTGCTGTTCTTTTTTCTTGCGTCCGTATTTGACCACCGCCGCAATCATCCCCACAACCCCCACTGCGAAAATCGCGAAACTGGTGCCGATACCGAAGGACAGATAAAAATCGAGCGTATCGGCGACCTGCGTCTGAATCGCGTCTTTGCCCGGTGCCCAGTTCGGCAGCAATCCGTTCCGCTGCAGCGTGGTATTCAGCACAATCTTAAAGAAAATCGTCGAGAAAAACATTCCCACAGCAATGCGCCAGGGCAACACAAATCCAGTGAACAGCAGGCCCATGTTCAGGGTAATGCCGATCAGCGCCCCGGGCAAAATGTGCTCCATGGCCACGGTCAGGTCCAGAAAAGGAATTGGAATCAAATGCAAAGGCTGACCGAAAAAGGCTCCGGTCAAAATAGGAATCGCGGCATAAAAGAAGCCAAACACCGCGCCGATCATGGCCCCGATCGAGAAGCAGTACTGGCGGAAGCTCTTTTTGTCTTTGTCCTGACTGCTTTCGGCAAGCGCGATCGCGCCTTCCGCCTGAATCGGCGCGAGGGGGAACGGAAGTTTTTCCACATCCACGGTCACTTTGTAAGCCAGAAATCCGAGGGAGAGCTGCGTGAGCTTGTTGAGAAGCATGGTCAGAATCGTGACCGTGAGCACCGGCCACCAGACGCGGGAGAGGAATCCGCCCTGAAACGCCGCATCCCCGAAGGGTGCGAACCAGTTCGGCACCTCATGGGCAATCCCGAAGTTGGCGAATTCCGGGGAATTACGCAGATACCGGTTAAACACCATCCAGGCGAAAATCCCGCCCCCGAGGGCCACACTTCCTGAAATACTGCTCAAACTGCTGACCGTATATTTCAGAATATACAGCTCCTGCTTTTTGAGGGTCATGAACGAACGGCGGGCAATCTCCACGAAGAGAATAATCACCACCCAGTCCGCCGCCGTGCCCATGTCCTCCCCGATCATCAGTCCCATGAAGATGATTCCGGGCAGCATCACAAACGCGATGAAGAGCGCCCCGATCACCGTGCGCCAGGTGAACCCGTTTTGACAGGGTTCATCCTGCATCGCCTCGATACTGAAATTCGCATCGTAAAACGCTTCGTTCTTCTTTTTGGCCTTTTTGGCCGGTTTGGATTTGCTCATGCGGAAACCTCTGCTTCAAGTGCTGTCATACCTTCCTGGATGAAGCGCCTGCGGAGCTTCGGGTCCAGGTTTCGCCATAATAGAAACTGCTTGCGGACCAAATCGAGGAACCCGTAGTTGGTGCGCATCCAGGCATCCTCCGATCCGGAGCGGCGGTTGAGAACGATGGTCACGCCGAAAACCCCCTCGTTTTCGGTCGGATCAATATGCAGGCTCAAATCCTGGGCCACGTCCAAGTCGTAGGGTGCCAGCCACATGTGGGCGTTCACGCGAAGTCCTTTGGCGTCTTCGCTGCTCTCACGGGCCATCATGGCTCCTTTGGAAATGAAATCGGTGGAGGAACTGTCGACATGGTTCAGCAGAAAGCGCCGGAAAAACGCGGCCATGCCAATCGCGTTCCCGCGGGTCAGCGTGAACGGCAGTTTGAAACGGATAACCCCCTCGCCTTCCGGGGCGGGAAGCTGCCACTTGTCCATGCCGCTCGGAGCGGCCAGCGCCGCCGCACGGCGGGCCGGAATCAGGGTGGCCAGCAGCACAATGCCTCCGGTGCCCATCGCCAAAAAGGTCGAGGCCAGCGAAGTGAAATTGAAGCTCAACTGACCCAGCGTGTCCTCAAAGCGGGCCAGGCCGGTAATCGACGAAAAGAGTAATCCGGAGAAGGTTCCGAAAATGATGCCGATGCAGGAAAAGACGGTGGATTCGGCCAGCAGCAGGAAACTGATCTGTGAAGGCGAGAGGCCGATCGCGCCGAGCATCTGCACCTCGCTCACCCGCTCGTCCACGGTGCCCATCATGGTGTTGGAGACAATCAGCACGCAAAGGATAACCGGGACGAGAATTTTCGCCAGTCCGCCCACGCTCTGCTGAACCCGTGCAGAGAGCAGACTCAGCTCGCCGTCCACATGCGCGTACATCGCCCGTTCCATACGGCGGGCGAGTTCATCGCGGAACGCGTCGAAATCAAATTCCTCCGGGAAACGGACCACCAGCGAATTCCAGCCGGCGCGCACATCGGTACGTGCGGCAAGGGGAACCAACACCAGGTCATCAAAACTCATGTGAACATGTTCATCTTCGGTTTCAAGAGCTCCGGACCCCAGTTGCGGGGTAATCGCACTGCGGAGAAAATCCACCAGCGCGGGAGATTTACCGTGCACGTCACGGATGCGGTCCGCAACCGCCGGGTCAAGGATACCGATCACCCGCCAGTCGTTGTTCATCATCCGCACCTGCGGAAGCTCCGCATCGGGAAGCCGCTCCCCGCGGGCGTCCACCAGATCTTCCGGCGTGATCGACAGCACCTCCGCCACCCGGGCCGGGAGAATCACATGAAACCGGTCCTCGGGCCGTTCCTCTTCCGCCTGACGGAACCAATGGCCATGACTGACCGCGCGGTCCAGTGCCGAAAAACGGGTTTCCAACGGTTCAAACGCCATCAGTGCGGTCACGATCTCACTGTCGTTTTCCCGGCGAATCTCGATCTGATTCCGGCCTTCCAGCGCGGCGTTGTTGCCGCCGGCGACTTCGATGTAATGTGCACGCCGGGCCAATTCAAAGCGGGAGCCGAACTCCGTGCGGATCGCGTTCATGAACGAACTGCTCAGCGCCCCCCAGTTTGCCTCGCGGAACAGAGCCCCGTTGTACAGCGGGGGAAGCAATTCTTCCACCGGAATTTCAAGGCCCTGAATCTCACGGTCCAGTTCGACCGGACGCATGAAGAGCGTGTCGCGGCCGCGCACCGACACAAACGACACAATCGAAAAGGTCAGCACCGTGACCGTGAACGAGGTCAGCACCGTACGGGTCGGACGTTTCTTCAGATTGGAGACCCCCAGCGAAAATGCGGTATTGAGGGTGCTGGCCAGACTGATTTCTTCGCTTTCCGCCTCTCCGCCCTCAATCCGGGCGCGACGCACCAGCACTTCAAAGCGCTGATAGCAAATACTCAGGACAATCGAGGCCATGAGAATCATGGTGAATGCAATCACCACAATAAACGGCGACATGGCAATCTGGAAGGCGGGATGGAAAAAATTGAGGAACAAAGTGCCGAGGATGAAAATCGCCACCGTGCCCCCGAGCCGGGCAATGATATGCTTTCCGCCCAGAATCAGTTTTTCCAGGAAGACCGCTGTTGGTGCCAGCAGGGCCATGACGATCACCACCGAAAGTACCGCCTCGCGTCCAAGCCTTAAAATCGCGGGATAATTTTTGATCAGCATACCCCAGGCTTCCCGGGACGCGCCGGCGGCCTGCTGCCAGCGGCCTTCGGCCATGAACGTCTCCACCGCGTCCAGACGCTCGCGGCTGATGGCCAGCGTGGTCCGCAGTTCCTGATCGCGAATGCCGAAGCGCTCGTAAATATCCATCCGCCGCGTACTCACCGCCTGCATATCCCGTGCAATCCGGTAGCTGGTGTTCCGGAAGAAAAGATTCCGGTCCGTATCTGTCGCTCCGATACGAATCCCCCTTCCCTGCATACTGGTCGGGTCCTCAGGGTCCAGTTCCCCCACCAACAGTCCGCGCATCTGCCCGCGACGGGAGTCAATCATCGTCATGCGGCGCGTGGGAACCATATAAACAATGGTGCCCTCAATTTCGGACTCACCAAAATGAATCCGGGGATGCTCCAGATTAAAATGCCGGGGGAGCCCGCGCAAAATTGAATCCTGAATTTGCGGCAGTGACCCCGCATCGGTCGGTTCCGCGTACTGGAGAGGTTCGACACCGGGACTCAGCACCATCGGATAAAGCTGCTGCATGATCAGGTTTTTAAAGCTGTCACGCCCCTCGATCAGCCCGAAGGAATGCGACTGACGTCCGGTGCCCACTTGCCCCCCCTCCATAACCATATCAAAGAGCCCGGTCTGCGAGTCCGTCTTATAGGCATGTACCGAGAGCAGACCGCGGAAGGACTGTGCCTCCACCGGCAGGGCGTACCGGCCGTTCATCAGCGAAAACTGTTTCACCGCGATCCGGTTCCCCATGAACGTGGCGGTGTTGTGCGCGCCCCATTCGGCTGACAGATTCCGGGGCTGGCGGATAGCCGGGAACATGACCAGGGTCTGCGGCACCGGATCCCGCGCGTCAATTCCGCTGCGGATATTGAAGCGGGTGGTGGTGCCCACCAGGCGACTGAAGGGCGGAGGACGCAGGGTTCCGGGAACGGACCCGTCCCGGGCGCTCTCCAGGCCAAGCCGGAAGAGCAGCAGACTCCCGCGCGCCAGCGTGGAAAGAGCCTCGAAATTCATGTGATCCGGAGTGTCCAAATGGGTATCCACAAAATTCCGGCTATCATTCGCGGCCCGAAGAGGCAACACACTCACACCCAAAGCCGCCCACATTTCGGTGTAGGAGGGCGGGGCCGGCAAATTCAGCAGCGGAAAAACCGCCTGCACATCATTGCCGATAAACGGCCAGGATTCCCGCCAGCCCGCCTGGAGGCTTGCGAAGGCCTGCACCCGGTCAAAC
>PXDP01000278.1 GCA_003565035.1 PVC group bacterium
AGGTGAGATACTGACGGTCGCCGCCGCGGGTGCGGAGGCTGTTGTCCACCTGGTTGCGCAGGCTCTGGTTGGCTTCCAGCCGCAGGCCTTCCTGAATCTGCCAGTCGAGCTGAATCCCCAGAATTTGCCGGGCGTAATCGAGGGCGTAGCGGCTGGCAAAGGGTTCGTCATCGGCATCTTTGTCCAGCAGCGTCAGGGTTCCGGTGACGTCGAGGTCTTCGGTGACACGCTGACGGAGCAGGAGTTCCGCGCCGAGGGTGGTGACGGTGCCGATGTTTTCGGCCTGCCAGCGGGTGGCGGCCGCATCGGGACGAATCCAGTCAACCGTATCTTTGGTTTCATGACGGAAGAGGGCAATCGACGTGAAGGTATGCAGTGCGGGCTGCCATTGGGCGCCCACTTCGATGCTGCGCTGGGTCTGCACATCCAGGCCGGCGTTGCCGAGGCTGCCGGGGGATTCGTAGTTCAGCTCGGTGTAGCTGGGGCGGCGGGCGGACTCACTGTAGTCGGCATAGAACAGCAGGGTGTCGCCGGGGGTGAACTCGGCCCGGGCGAGGGGCAGGAATTCGTTGTCGAAGTCTTCCAGAAATTCGGCCCGGGCTCCAAGAAAGAGGCGGAGGGTTTCATGGGCGAGAACATCAGGCAGCAGGGTGACGGTTCCGCGATACCGGTCGAAGTTGCCAAGATTGGTGCTCTTGATTTCCTCGGTGTCGAAGGAGGCCCGTCCGGTGATGCCGAAGAGGTCGTTGACGGGATGACGGTAGCCGGCTTCGACCGCCCGGGTGTTGGTGGTGTGCTCGTTTTGGAAGAGCCCGGTGGGCAGATCCAGCCGATAGTCGTCTTTGAATTCGCGGACCATGAAGCTGATGTCAAAGGGAGCGTCGGGATCAAAGGTCCGGAAGGTGGCGAGTAGCAGGCTGTCCTCGGTGGTCTCTTCGGAGGCAAAATTGGGATTCACCCCGTAGTATCCGGTGGTTCCGAAGGTTTTCTCCTGATAGCCCAGCCAGACATCGGCCTGGCCCAGGGGGGTGAAGTGCTGCATTTGCGCGCCGATACGGAAGGATTCGACATCATTGCCCAGCGAATCCACATTGGGGGCGTCGAGGAAGCCGGCGAAAGTGCCGAGGCCGAAATTGTTGCCGTGGAGGGTTTCCTGAACGTACTGCAGTCCCCCGGTCAGGCTGAATCCGCCTTCGGAATCCACGCCGCCGGAAACGACCCGCCGGTTCCGCATGGGGAGCGGGGTGAGGGCGACGGTGCCGGCCAGGTGCCCATCGCCGCGGGCGGCCTGTTGAACGCCGACGCGGACTTCGGGAGCCGCCAGCCACCAGGCCGGGAAGGGGAAATCGCTGTGAAAATGTTCGGTCTGAGGGTTGCGGAGGGAAACGCCGCCAAAGCTGAGGCCGGCACCGGAAAAGGCGGAGCCGCGGATGCTCAGATCCGAAGAGCCGCCGGCGATCCCCTGCGGAATCACCTGCACGCCGGGTTCATGGCGCAGGTAGGCGGCCAGACTGGTGTCCAGGCCTCCGGACTGGCTGATGGAAAGGGGACTGTCCTGAACCAGCAGAGGGGGGATGGTTTCCTGTGCGGAAAGTGCGAAGGTCAGGAAGGGCAGACTGAGAAGAATGTGATGTTTTTTCATTGTAAACCTTATTGTGGGGTTGAGTTTTCAATTCTTATTCATTATGCGGGCTGTGTCAATCCACAATGAAAGTAAAACCGATGTCACACGAAATGAAAGTTTATATTTTGGAAACCTTGCGCGGGGCGCAGGGAGACTGGGTGAGCGGGGAGCGCTTGCGCGAGCCGTTCGGGGTGAGCCGGATGGCGGTGTCGAAGCAGGTCCGCGCCCTGCGGGAGAAGGGGTACGGAATCGAAACAGGCACGCGCAAGGGATACCGGCTCCTGTCGGAACCGGACGGACTCTATCCGGAGATGGTTTTACCGCGCTTAAAGGGCACACGTTTTGCGGAGGGGCCGTACAAAGCCCTTGACGTGACTTCGTCCACCAACGATGAGATCCTTACACTGGCGGAGACCGGCGCAGCGGAGGGCGCGATGGTCACTGCGGAGGTGCAAATTGCCGGCCGGGGGCGGCGCGGACGAACCTGGTTCGGGCAGCGGGGCGATTCGCTGATGGTTTCGCTGCTGCTGCGTCCGCCGGTTCCGCCTTCCCGCTGCGGTTTGCTGCCTTTGCTGACCGCAGTGGCGATGCGCGAGGCCTTGACCTCTTTGGGGGTCGTAGGCGTGGGCATCAAATGGCCGAATGATCTGATTCTGGAAGGACGCAAGCTGGGAGGGATTCTCTGTGAAATCAGCAGCGATTTTGAGTCGGTGTCCCATGCAGTGATTGGATTGGGGCTCAACGTGAACACGCGGGAGAGAACGTTTCCGGAGGAGGTCAGGCCTTTGGCCTGTTCGCTGCGGATGGTGACGGGCAGGGTGTGGCCGCGTCTGGAGATTCTGGAGGCCTATCTGCGGCAGATGGACGGCTACCTGGCCGAAGCCTGGCGGGGGGAG
>PXDP01000418.1 GCA_003565035.1 PVC group bacterium
CCCCGCGACCTATCGGCCCTTGAAGAGCTCTACTGGGAACGAATCGAAAGTTCCCGCATGAATTTCACGCAGGCAGATGTAGATTTTATGACAGATATGATAGCCCATCACGCACAGGCATTAATCATGTCGCGCCTCGCCCCTGAAAATGAAGCAAGCCGGTCAGTGCAAATTTTGGCATCAAGAATTATAAATGCGCAGGGTGATGAGATAAATCTGATGCAAAACTGGCTGCGTGACAGAAACCAGCCTGTGCCACAAGTGCATATTGAGGGTATTGATCTGATAATTCATCTTGAAGATGAAAGTGAAATTGATGGCTATGATCATCACGGACATCACGGGCATGAAGAACACGGCCATAACATGATGCACGACCACCATGATATGCCCGGCATGCTTACTCAGGAACAGCTTGAAGAACTGGATGCTGTGCGAGGAACCAAATTTGACAGCAAGTTTCTTGAATTTATGATTGAACACCATGAAGGAGCAATAATCATGGTTCAGGAGCTATTCGGAACTGATGGTGCCGCACTCGACAGAGAAATTTTTGACCTGGCATCGGGTATACATGCCGAACAGGTAACGGAAATTGAGCGGATGAAATTGATGCTCGAAAACATGAATGACTAATTTAATTCACATAAAACAAACAGACATATAGGTATGAATAAGTTAATTCCCGGAATGATCCTGATGCTGGCTGCCGCTTTTATGGCTTATAGCTGTGCATCTTCAGATGTAACAGAGCAGGCGACTTCAGAACGATCTCCCCTGATTCCAATCACAGAAGTAGAAAAACCTGATCCTGATCCCCGGGTGGGACTTGGAGCCGGTGTATTTGATGCCGAAGAAGCAATCTGGAATCTTCGATTAGTATCAAACACTCCGCCTCCTGAAGATTTTGTAGGATCATGGGGAACCGACCTCGCATTTAAAGGTGATTATGCCATTCAGGGAAATTACAACGGTTTTATTGTCTGGGATATCAGTGATCCGGCCAATCCGCAGGTTGTTGTCGATTACCTCTGCCCTGCTTCGCAAAGTGATGTTTCCGTTTACGGTGATCTTCTGTTTGTATCGGGTGAAGGGCTGGAAGGACGGCTGGATTGTGGAACCGAAGGTGTTCAGGAAACCGTGAGTGAAGAAAGGCTGCGCGGCATCCGGATTTTTGATATTTCCGACATCACAAATCCCGAGTATATCCACAATGTTCAAACCTGCCGCGGATCTCATACACACTCCGTCCTGGTTGATCCAAATGATGATGATAATATTTACGTGTATGTTTCCGGATCAGCCCCGGTGCGTCCCGAAGAGGAACTACCCGGCTGTGTGGATGCATTTCCCGAAGATGATCCAGAGAGTGCACTCTTCCGGATTGAAGTGATTAAAGTGCCTCTGGCAAATCCCGAAGAAGCACACATCGCCAACTCTCCAAGAATTTTTGATGACCTTGAAGCTCCTCCAATCCGTGATCTCACCCCGGAAGAGCGTGAAGAACTGGAACAGGCACGCGCTGAAGGCCGGTTTATCGCAACCATGATGGGAAGGGAAAGAGTGCTTTGGGACGGTATGGCGAGAAACTTTCTGGAGCAGCTTGTGGAAGAACGAGGCGGAACCGGTGAACCAACCGCTGCCGACAGTGCTGCACTTCGAGACCGTATTGATGAGTTTGTTGATGAAATGCTGCAGGCTCGTGGGCGAGGAGCGGAACCACGCGGACCCAATCAGTGCCACGATATCACACTCTATCCTGAAATCGGCCTGGCCGGAGGTGCCTGTGAGGGGTATGGACTGCTGCTGGATATCACCGATCCGCTTACACCAAAACGTATCGATGCTGTAGCTGATTCAAATTTCGCA
Source organism: PVC group bacterium (assembly GCA_003565035.1). Lineage (GTDB taxonomy): Bacteria > Verrucomicrobiota > Kiritimatiellia > SS1-B-03-39 > UBA6053 > PXAS01. Next base: position 1,870 of record PXDP01000418.1, read on the forward strand.
TACTGGCACTCCGCTACATTTAATAATGACGGAACTACCGTACTGTTTACCGATGAGTGGGGCGGCGGAACGCAGCCCAAGTGCCGTGAGTCGGACCCGATGGAATGGGGAGCAAATGCTCTCTACTCAATCGTGGATGGAAAAATGGAATTCCAGAGTTATTTCAAAATGCCCGCTCCGCAAACCGAAATGGAAAACTGTGTGGCTCACAACGGATCGATGATTCCTATTCCGGGACGTGATATAATGGTTCAATCATGGTATCAGGGTGGTATCAACGTGTTTGATTTTACTGATCCTGCCAATCCGGTTGAAATTGCTTTTCATGATCGCGGGCCGCTGAGTGCCGAACGGATGATGTCGGGCGGAAGCTGGTCGATCTACTGGTACAACGGCTATCTGGTTAACTCCGATATGGTTCGCGGACTCGACATATTTGAACTGGAGCCAAGTGATTTTATCACAGAAAATGAAATCGCTGCATCGCATACGGTGCGGCTCGATGTTTTCAATCCGCAGGGGCAGCCGATGTTTGTGTGGCCGCCATCTTTTGAAAAAGCTCTGGCCTTTACCGATCAGCTCGAAAGAAATCGCGAGCTGGACATGGAATCGCTGGATATGATACGCGCCGGAATAACTGATGCGAAAAA
>PXDP01000498.1 GCA_003565035.1 PVC group bacterium
GACTGTGTCCCCGAGGAAAACTCCCTGCTGCTGGCCTTCGCCGAGGGCATTGAAGTCGAAATCCCCTCCATCAACCTCGTCTTCCGACATCCCCGCGAACTGCTCGGCGAGCCGGTGTACGGCCGCTTTGGGCCGGAATTCCCCATCCGCTTCGACTTTCTCGACACCATGCAGGGCGGCAATCTGTCTTTTCAGGTCCACCCCAATACCGAATTTGTCCGCGAACACTTCGGCATGCCCTACACCCAGGACGAGAGCTACTACATACTCGACGCGGAACCCGACGCCCGCGTTTACCTTGGCTGCAAAGACGGAGCGGACCCTTCCGCCATGTTTGCCGATCTCGAGGCCGCCCGGCGGGGCGAAAAAGAATTCGATGCCGACCGCTTCGCGGCCTCCCATCCCGCCAAAGCCCACGACCACTTCCTCATCCCCGCCGGCACCCTCCACTGCTCCGGCGAAAATTCGATGGTGCTCGAAATCAGTGCCACCCCTTATATATTTACCTTCAAGCTCTGGGACTGGAACCGCATGGGGCTCGACGGCAAACCCCGTCCGGTCAATCTCGACCGCGGACGGCAGGTGGTGCGCTGGGACCGGGACGAGACCTACGCCAAATCCAATCTGATTAATCATGTGGAAGCCGTCTCCGAGGGTGAGGGCTGGCGCGAGGAACGCACCGGCCTGCATCCGGCCGAATTTATGGAAACCCGGCGGCACTGGTTCCGTGCCCCCGTCCCGCATCACACCGGCGGCAGCGACAGCGGCGGCGTCCAGGTGCTCAACCTCGTCCAGGGCGAATCCGCCATAGTCGAAAGTCCCGACGGAGCCTTCGAACCGTTTGAAGTTCACTACGGCGAAACCTTCATCGTTCCCGCCGCCGTGGGTGCCTACACGATTCGTCCGCTTCAGACCGAAGGCGAAGCGGCCACCATGAAAGCCTTTGTGAGGACGAATGCATGAACCCCGGTTTTGACATCCGCCCCACCTCCGCCCCCCTCGGGTTCCGCTACGGACCCGGGGTGTTCGGTCCCGAATGCGAACTCCGCCGCCTTGATGCCATCCGCCCCAGCCTCCGCAATCCCGACTGCGCCGGCCCTGACCCCGTCTACGCCATCGCCATGGATGTGGGGACCGCAGACCGCCGGGAGGATCTGCTCCGGCGAAATCTGCTTTTCGGCGTTGTGACCTACGCCGCCGGGCGGCTCGGTGACGAGCCCGTGCGTTCGCAGGGACACATCCACGCCGTGAGTGCAAGTTGTGGGTGCTCCACCCCTGAACTTTACGAAATCTGGCAGGGCCGGGCCGTGATTCTCATGCAGGAGCGTGCCGAAGACGATCCCGGACGCTGTTTTGCGGTGGAGGCCGGACCCGGCGAAGTCGTGGTGGTCCCGCCCGACTGGGCCCACGCCACCATCAGCGCCGATCCCTCACAGCCCCTCACCTTCGGTGCCTGGTGCGTGCGCGATTTCGGATTCGACTACACCGGCGTGCGCGCCCACGGCGGCCTCGCCTGGTTTCCCCGGCTGGAACAGGACACCCTCACCTGGGAACGCAATCCCCGCTATCCCGTTCAACCGGAATTGATCATCAAAGCCCCCGCCGACTACAACGCCCTCGGTCTTCGCCCCGGCATTCCCATCTGGCAGCAGTATCTTGACGCCCCTGAAACAATGATGTGGGTGCCCGATCCCGCCCGCGCGGAAACCGTGTGGAACACGTTTCTTCCCTGATCAGGACAACCTTCCCGCCTCCCGGGCCTGACGCCGATAGTCCCGGGGTGTACACCCCTGTCTGACGCGGAAACGGCGGTTGAAATTGGACAGGGTTTGAAAGCCACTGGCGAACGCGATGTCGGTGATGGACAGATCGGTTTCCAGCAGCAGGCGGCAGGCATGTCCCACCCGCACATCGTTTAGAAAATCGGAATAGGTTTTTCCGGTGGCGGCCCGGAAGGCCCGGCTGAAGGAGGCCGGGGCCAAATGCGCCAGAGCGGCCATCTCTTCATGCCGGACCGGCTCGCTGAAATGATCCAGCAGATACGCACACACCTTGTGCATGCGGTTCAGATCCATACGCAAATCCAAACGGGAAAATCCCACACTGGAGAGCGGTTCCGGACGCGGGGCCCGGCTGAGCACATCCGCCAGTTCAAAAAAACACGACCAGGCTTTGGCTCCGTCGCTGACGCGTAGGTCCCGGAGAATCCGCCCCCCCTCCCGCGCGACATCGCCCTGATACACAAACCCCTGCCGGGCCGCCTCCAAATAGCTAAAGAACTCCGACACCCCGGAAAGGTCCGCAAACAAATCAACCCCGCCCTCCAAACTGAACTGCAACACCTCCGCCTGCGCCCCGTCGCGGGGCGGACGGCTGTTGCGGAACAGGTGAGGCAGGCACACCCCCAGCACATACAAATCCCCCGCCTCAAAACTCCCCGAATGATCTCCAATCATGCGCACGCCCCGAGACCGGCCAATCCAGGTAATTTCCACCTCCGGATGATAATGATACCCATGATCAAAGCTCGGCAGATCAAGTTCCCGCGAAAATAACTCCAGATTACCAGGCGGAACCACCGCTTCAAATTGAGCTTTCATTTCCAGATTTATACGTTTTTTGAAGGATAACATCAACATAATACCAAAAAAGGCTGTCAGAAGCTTGGTTTTTGCCCGGTCGTTTCTGGTAAATATACTCCCATGACATCAAAAGAACGCTACCTGGCCGGACTGAAGGGCGAGCAGGTTGATTTTCCCGCCCGCATTCCGATTCTTATGCAATTCGCGGCCGAATGGATCGGCAGCGACTACGGCCGCTTCGCTTCCGATCATCGGAAACTCGTCGAGGCGAATTTCCGATGCTCGGAACACTTCGGAATCGATCAACTGAGCTGCATTTCCGATCCCTACCGCGAAACGTCCGGCTTTGGGGCGGAGATTGTCTACCACAAAGACCGGGTGCCGGAGTGTGCAACCCCTCCCCTTCGCGATTTGGCGGAGGTGGCATCGTGGAAGGTGCCGGATCCAATCCGTTGCCCGCGCATGAAAGACCGGATCGACGCCGTCCGTCTGTACCGGGAGCAGGACCGGGATCAACACAGCATCCTCGGCTGGGTGGAGGGTCCGGCGGCCCTGGCCTGCGATCTCTACGGCATGTCGGAATTTTTTATGGACCTTATGGACGAACCGGAGGACTGCGAAGCTCTGCTGACCCTGTGTACGGACACCGCGTTGCGCTTTGCCCTGGCGCAAATCAAGGCGGGTGCCGACACCATCAGCGTGGGCGACGCGGTGTGCAGTCAGATTTCGGGTGCGGTACATGGCGAAGTTATTTTCCCGCATCAGCGTCGCCTGATCGAAGGCATTCACGCGGCGGGCGCCCATGTGCGTCTGCATATTTGTGGTCAGACCGCCCATCTGTGGCCGAAGCTCGCCACCCTGCCGCTTTCAATTTTCGATTGCGACCACATGGTCGATCTCGCCGCCGCACGCACCGCCTTTCCCGAACCGGTGGTGCTGGCGGGAAACCACGATCCGGTCGCCGACATCTGCTTTGGCAAGCCGGAGCGTATTCGCGAAAAAACCCGGCGCTGCCGGGAGCAGGCGGGCCGCTATTTCATGATCAATGCGGGCTGTGAAATTCCTTCCGCCACCCCGGAAGGCAATCTTCTGGCCCTGTGCAACCCGGAAGATATCTGAAAACCCACTACGAGGAACCCCATGCCCAACATCACCTATATCACCCCCGATGAAGAAACCGTCACCATCCAAAGCGATGAACCCAACCTCATGAAAGCCGCCAAGCTGGAGTGCGTGGAGGGCATCGACGGCAATTGCGGCGGCGTCTGCTCCTGCGCCACCTGCCATGTGCATGTGCATCCCGACTGGATGGAAAAAGTCGGTCCGCCCGGCGACATCGAATTGACGCTGCTGGAGTTGGAGGACGATTTTGACGAAACCAGCCGACTGTGCTGTCAGATTCCCCTGACCCCCGAGCTGGATGGCATCGTCGTGCGGGTGGCGGATCGATGATTTCAACGCCCGACCCCTTCCGCGAGGCGAGGGAGACCTCCCTCACCCTGCCCGTGGACGTGAATGGCGAAACGATCCCTCTGCTGCTGCGCATGCAGGACATCCGAAAGGCCTGCAAGAACACCGGCGACTTCAGCAGCGCCAATCCTTTTCACATCACCTTGGAGCCTGAAACCCGGGTGCGCTCGTACCGTCAGTTTCCCATCGAAAGTGATCCGCCGGAACACACCGACTACCGTGCCATTGTGGAGCCCCTGTTCCGCCGTCCGGAACAGCCGGCCTACGCGGCACGGATAGAGGAGTTGGTGCGGCGGGCCGTGACGGCGGCGCTGGAGGCCGGGGAACTGGAGGTGGTGCGGGACTTCGCGCTCCCCTTGCAATCGCGGGCATTGACCCTGCTGCTGGGTCTGCCGGAATCCGAGGCGGAGACCTGGATTTCCTGGGGGGTGCATGTGTTTCACGACGGCGATGGCGGCCAAAAAGGCAAAGTCCTCGAAGCCTACACCGCCGCGCAATTCGAGCGTGCGGCGCGGGAGCCGGGAGAGGATTTTTTCTCCGTGCTCAATCAGGCCCGCTTTCAGGGGCGACCGCTCAGCTTTGAAGAAAAACAGGGCTTTGCAAATCTCGCGTTTGCGGGAGGACGCGACACCGTGATCGGCACCGTCACCCGCATTTTCGCCGAGGCGGCCAACGATCCGAAACTGCTCCCGGGCATCCGCGCCACTCCGGACTTGGCTGACAGCGCGGTGGAGGAAATCGTGCGAATCACCACCCCGCTCACCGCCATCAGCCGCACCTGCCCCCACGACACCGCCGTGCAAAAGGCCGGCGGACGCATCGGACTCTGCTGGGCCTCCGCCAACCGCGAAGAGCGCTTCTTTCCCGAGCCCGACCGCTTCCAAGCCGACCGCAACCCCAACCCGCACGTTGGCTTCGGCTTCGGCCCCCACAATTGCCTCGGAGCCCCCCATGCCCGCCTGTTGTTGCGGACTCTGTTCCGAATATTGGCGGAACAAGATGTCACCCTGCGCATCCAAACGCAAGAGCTTCAATTCGAACAGCTCGGAACCGTCACCCGGCCAAATGGATTCCAACGATTACGCATCAAGATCACCAAACAGCTTTAAGATGTTTTGGTTTTGGATTTCAGCGCGTTTGGGACGCTACCTGTCCACTGTAAAGCGGAATAAACACCAAATGGGGCTCCCGGGCGGGGAGCACCTCCCAGACAAGGTCGCGGGTGACACCGCCGCGGATTTCGCGGACCATGACCTGGACGGGTCCGTGGTAGGAATGGTTGGCTTTCCAGTCGGTGGTGGCGGCGGTGACGGAGACACTCGACTCGTCGTTGATGACCGTGGGTACGTTGTGTCCGCCGGGATGGTACTGGCGCACGGAACTGAAGGTGCCGCCGAGGATCTCGGTGCGTCCGCCGTTGCGGGTGTGAAAGCAGATGGAATTGTCCTCGGTGAGAAATCCGAGCACCCAGAGATCGCCGCCGTCGTTGAGCACCTGGGTGCGGGCGTGCACGGGATCAAGCTGACGCGCCCAGACCCGCTGTCCCGTGAAGGCCAGTCCAATGAGCTTTTCGCCGGGATAGGTGCGGCAGGCGCAGTTTTCGATGTACACCTTCGATCCCGGAACCGTGTTGCGGTACAAGGCATTGTCCTGGGTCTGGATGTCCCGCAGCACGAGGGTGCGCAGCCCGGCATGATCCAGGAGGCGGTGCAGGCCCATGAAGGCGGCCTGGGTGAAAATACGCTCGATGACCAGGGGCCTGTCTCCGGCAACGATGATCAAGGCTCCCGCATCTTCCATCGTATTCAGCGGGGCACCGGCGGACAGGTCGGCAAAGCGGAAATCGAGATGTTCAACAGACGCGGGGATGCGCAGCGGACGGGTGATATGAAAACAGCCGCGGGGGAAATGCAGGCGGGGTTCCCCGCTGTCGAGCGCGGCCTGTATCGCCTCGCTGTCGTCGGAGACGCCGTCCCCTTTCACCCCAAAGCTGCTCAGGCAGACGCTGTCGGCATCGGGATGACCCTTGCGCGGCCGCGGCGCGTGTTCGATAGGGAGACACAGGCTACCCCGCAGCGAATCACTGAACAGGCGGTTCGGTAAGTGGCTCACCCACTCCGGCACTGTCAGCGAGTCCACATCGAATCCGCCCCCGTGCTGGATGCCGCGTCCGTAACCCTCTGCCCTGAGATCGCGCAGAAACAGCACCCCGGTTTCCGTCTTCACAGCGGGCATCGCGGGGTCCCCGCCCATGGCCATGACCCCCACCGCAGCCACATGGGCGGCACTGCCGGTGATCCAGAGGGCCGGCACGGTATTATGGCTTTGCAGTCCTTCCAGTGAAACAATGTGATTCTCAATGAAAACCCCGGCGCGGCTCTGTCCGGAAACCTCGATCTCCGACAGCACGGTATTGAGGCGGTGATGGCGGATTTCCACCCCGACCTCGAAACCTGTCACCTTCACCCGCTGAAACAGGGCGCAACTGCTGTTCCATTTGAGAATGGCGAGCCCCGCGCGCCCTGCCCCGTCGCCGGAACGAACCGTCACATCCCGCACCACGCCGGTGTTGTTGCAATAGAAATCAATTCCCACCGCCCCGGGGTTGCGGCTGCCGGTGTCCACGGTAAGCTGTTCAATGCTGTTCTGCATGGCCACGGCGCTTTTCAGCCCGCGCAGGATTTCGATCACCGGCCGGTCTTCCCCCGCGCCAAAGCCGGGGCAGTGATCGTCGAGCCGGATGATACTTCGGTCGCGGTCCTCGCCAAGGAAATGAATCATCCTCGCCAGATGATCGTTATTCGGCTGGTTGAGGTGGTCGCTCCAGGAGTAACCCAGCGTGCGGCTCACGCGGTAGGTTCCCGCCGGGAAATAGAGAATGGTGGCATGACCCACCTTTGGCGGCACGGTCATGCGCCCCGGATTGCACTCCGGCGACAACGCCACCGCAGCGGGTTCCGCCATGGCGGCGCGCGCCACGTGGGCCAGCATGCGGTCGTGCTCCATGGCATCGTCGATGGCCCGGCAAATCGCCGCGCTGCAATCCTTGCGTCCGGTGGGATCGCAGGCGTAAGGAGGAAGGGTCATGTCCACCACCACCGGGGTGGCGGGTTTGAATGCTTGCTTTGAATTATTCATACGAGGTCCTTTTCAAAATGCGCTTGTCGGAGAACAGAGGCGGCCAGGGGGATCAGCGCCACCGCAGTTGGTTTCCCTTCTGCCAGCAACGCGGTCTTCATCCACACCGGCGGCTCCGCCCATGGATTGGATTCCAGGGACAGGGGGCTCGTTTCGATCCTCAGTTCCGGTTCAGAGGATGCCCTGCGCAGGGTTTTTGCCGGGAGGACGGGAAAGGCATGGTAGTCGGCAAACCCCGGCACGGGATGTTCCTTCAAGGAATCAAGTCGGCTCTGGATCGGCGCGGCAAAAACCAGGTTTCCCCACGCTGCCGAGCTGCTGCCGTCCCGGTTCCGCTGCCAGACAGGCTGAAAGCCAAACGAGAGTTCGATCGATGTCCGCGTTCCCTGCACCCTCAGGACCAGATAATCCTCCTTGACCACACCGGGGATCGAAGCCGCTGGGTTTGCACCCTTTGGGATTCTGACCTTAAGCGAGAAGCCCACAGGCTGTTGGCACTCCACGGTGATGTGAAGTATGTCCTTAAAGGGATAATCCGTTTCGACCGAGAGGGTCACCGGCACGCCTTTCCATACCGCACGCACCTCGCAGGGACCGTGCAGCAGCAAAACAATACCCTCTGCATCCAGACCGGCCATGGCGCCAATGTAATATGGCAGGGCCTTGGCGCTGTTCGGAGCGCAGCAGACCGCACAGTCCTGATGAGCAGGCGACAGTTTGAACCGTGGATTCGGGGTGCCGTCCGGCTCACGGCTGTCGAGCTGCCACTGGGTGTCGCTGCGCAGATAGGTCAGACCTTTTTGATCTGGAGAACGCTGCCCAAACCCGGCGTTAAACAGACAGCGCTCGACCTGATCGCCAAAGGCGGAATTCCCCAGGGCAAACAGCGCCTCGGTCAAACTGAATTGCAGTTCGGCGATGGAGCACATTTCCATGGGGGTGGTTTCGGGATGGGCTTCCGCACCGCAAATATCTTCAAACCCAATTCCGCCGCCCGAGAGCGACAGGCAGGAATGCAGTTTCTCCAGCGCCTGGTCCCAGGCACTGGCCAAGTCCCCGAATCCCGACAGCCGCCAGGCGTGAAGCAGCACCCGCAGGTGTTCATATACGTGCGCACCATGCTTGTAAAAGGGACGTTTGCAGTCTGCCAAATGGCACAGACAGAGGTCGTCATTGCGCGTCGGGTGCTCGCTGAACTGGCGGAACATTTCCAACGCATACCGTGAAAAACGCTCTTCGCCCGTAAGACGATGGAGCGAAATCAGCACATCGGTCAGCATGAGATTGTGGGTAATGCCGCCCCAGGGTTCCCGGACCGCAAACAAGTGATATTCTTTCCGCAGGGACTGCTGCATGGCACAGTCCGTCGCCCGGATGACCGCCTGCAGGACGCGGTCCTCATCCCGGGCCTGCGCCCAGGCCAGCAAGGCGCGCCCCACCGTCGCCAGCGCCCACAGTTCGCCGTTTTCCGCCTCATGCCGAAAACGCAAGTCCGGCGCATACACCCCGAGATAGCCATCCTCATCCTGCGATTGCAGGATGCTTTCCACCCAGGCCTCGGCCTTGCGCAAGGCGTCAGGGTCACCGCTAAGCAGAGCCGTGCGGAGAAAGCCGTCCCACCAGTTTCCCTGCGTTTCGGCATTCCACCATTTCATTTCCACATCGGCCCAGATTCCCTCGTCCGACCAGGAACTGCCGGTTTCGGCCGAATCCCGAAGGCGGCTGCGACGGTCCCTGTTAAAGAGATCATCGGCAAAAATGGTCGGCACAATTCGATCCATTACGCCGACGAACCCTTCGTGCAAATCCCGCTTAAGCTGCGCCAGCAGCCAGCCTTTCGGACGAATGCTGCCAAAAGGGAGTGCCTCAAAGACGGGCGGCAGCGGGTGAAGGGTCCGCGTCGACCAGTCCAGTGGCTGCTCGGGCTGATAGAGGGTTTCGGGATCGTTGGGCAGATAGGGCGGTTTCATGGCCTGCGCCCGGTGTACAGCGGGATGACCGCGAGGTTGTTCATTCTGAGCGGCAGCACTTCCCAGACCAGATCCATGTGTTCGCCGCCGCGGATTTCGCGGACCATGACGTGGGAGGGACCGGTGAAGGATCGCTCGAACCGCCAGTCGGTGGTGGAGGCGGAGACGCTGACGGAGCTGTTGTCGTTGAGAAGGGTGGGTGAGTGGTGGCCGTCGGGGTGATACTGACGGAGCTGATTAAAGATACCGCCGAGGATCTCGGTGCGCCCGCCGTTGCGGGTGTGGAAGGCGGTGGAGGGGTTTTCGGTTTTGAACCCAAGCACCCAGAGGTCGCCGCCGTCGTTGAGCACCTGGGTACGGGCCCGCTCGGGGTTCAACTGACGCGCCCAGACCCGCTGTCCGCTGAACGCGAAAGGAATCAGGTCCTCATGATCCTGACAGGTGCAGGCGCAGTTTTCGATAAAGATTTTCGATCCCGGCACGGTGTTGTGGTACAGGGGATTGTTCTGGGTCTGCAGGTCGCGCAGCACCAGGGTGCGGACCCCGTCCTGTTCCAGCAGGCGGTGCGGACCTTCGAAGTCGACATTGGTGAACAGCCGTTCGATGTGCAGGGGCCGTTCGCCGTCGCCCACAAGAAACACACCCTGATCCGCCAGCGTTTTGAGAGGCTCCCCGGCGCTGAGACTGGAGAATCCGAAATCGATCTGCTCCACGTGCGCGGGAATGCGCAACGGTCGGGTGAGCAGATAATTGCCGGGCGGAAAACAGAGCCGGGGTGCACCGCTTTGCAACGCCGCCTCCAGGGCGTCGGTATCGTCGTGCTTTCCGTCGCCCGCCAGGGTAGAGAGGTCGGCGAGGTCCCCCTGCGGACGGGGTGGCGGATCTTCCACGGGCAGCCGCAGGGAACGGGCATCCTGATCGGGAAACAGGGTGCAGGCCGGATGACTGCACCACTCGGACAGGCCGGGACCGGCGACCGGAAAGCCGGCGATGTGGTCAAGGGCGCGTCCGTAGCCGTCGCTGCGCAGATCCCGCAGGAACGCAACGCCCGCGCGAATCTCGACGGCGGCCGTGGCGGGGTCACCCCCTTCGGCGACGATATCGACCGCCACCACATGCGCGGCGGAGCCGGTGACGCAGAGGGCGGGCACGCGGTTGCGGCTGCGAAGTCGGTGGATGGAGAGATTGTGGTCATGCACGTGGATGCCGGCGCCGGACTGGCCCTCGACCTCGATGTCTTCGATCACGGAATAGAGTCGGTGATGGGGAAACTGGAGGCCCACTTGAAAGCCCTCCACCCGGATCCGCTGCATCAGGGCGCAACTGGAGTTCCATTTGCGGATGGCGATGCCCGCCAGGCCGGCGCCGTCGCCGGAGCGCACGGTGACCTCGCGCAGAGTGCCGGTGTTGTTGCAGAAAAAATCGATGCCGATGGCGCCGGGATTGCCGCGTCCGGTGTCGAGGGTCAGGTTCTCCACCGTGTTCTGCATGGCGATGGCGGTTTTGAGACCGCGCAGGATTTGCAGCACCGGCTTGCCGTGGGGCGAATCGAAACCGGGGGCGTTGTCGGCGAGACGGAGGATGGTTTCGGAACGGCATTCGCCTTCGATGTGGATCATGCGCGCGTAGTGGTCGCGCGAGGAGTTGAGCATGTCTGTGAAGGAATAGCCCAGGGTGTCGGAGACGAGATAGGTGCCTTTGGGAAAATAGAGCACGCGGGGCAAGGGCACATGCGGCGCCAGCACATGGCGCTCAGGCTGCGCCTCGAAGCTCAGAGGCTTGGCGCCGGGAGAGCGGAGATAGGCGTTGGTGGCGAGAATCTGCTCCCGGTCGGCACGCAGGGCGTCGTCAAAGGCCCGCCGAATAGCGGCGGTGCAATCCTCCCGCCCGCTCGGATCGCAGAAATACGGGGCGGCGGTGAGGTCGATGCGGAGGGTCCGGGTGGAGGAAGCGGCTTCGTGCATGGTGGGGAGCGATTACGATGCGGATTACGATTACGAGTACGATTAGGATTACGATTACGATTTGAAAAAATACCCGCCACCCCTCGCGAGATGGCGGGTACCCCACAGAAAAGAGGTCAGAGGGGAGAGGTCAGAGGTCAGGCTCCGGGACCGTCCGATTTGTCCCGATTTGTCCCGATGTGTCCGATCCCGTTCCCCCTCACCCGCGGCGGCGGAAGAGCAGTACAGTTGCCA
>PXDP01000301.1 GCA_003565035.1 PVC group bacterium
GCCAGCGAACCGAGCGCCCCGGCAAAAACCGGCTCGGAACCGGCCTCACCGGCCGGACGAAACACCAGAAGCGAAAACGCCGCCCCGGCATGCACGGCGCAAACCACGCAAAAACTCTGCAGGACGAACGCCTGGATCAAAACGAAGTACACCGACCCGGCAACCAGCAGCACGCAAGCCCCCCGTTTGATCAACACCGAAGGCGCCAGCAATCCCAACCAAAGCGGCAAGGCGAACAAACCGACAGGAAAACCGAATAGCTTCCCGTAGCGGCTATTCATGACCTCCCCACAGGAGTCCGTAATGCAGGGTAGATCAAGGACACCCAACAGCACCGAATACGCCGCCATTGCAAACCCAAGGGCGACAATGAATGCAGATTCCCCAGCCGGTCCGGCGACCTCTCCTAATCGGAGGGGGGCATTCGCTTTCATGATTCCTGGCTGGCAGACAGATAAATACTTATAACTCCATATCGAAATCATTTTTTTCGTCGAAAAACTCCCTGATCACCCTGATTATCCATTCAGCATCTTCCGAAAAGCAGGAGCGCCTTTGACCAGTGGTGTCTCGCAACGGATATAACGGAAGCTCGCTTAGTTTTCGAAGCACATACTCCAAGCCATCATCTGCAACGAGAGTCTCCGCGTGAACTTCGCCATCAGTCAAAAAGCATATCATCTCCGCCAACTCCCCGCCCAAATCAATAACGTCGCGTTCATCTCGTATGTACGCTTCCAGTCCTCCATCTCTAATCTGGAAAAGCAACTTTTCGAATTCTGCAACAAATGGACACTCATTCTCTGTTCGGGCCACTAACAACAGCATTCCTGTCGAAACGCTCTCAAATTGTCCGACAACATCATTAACAAACCTCTCCCCCACCTTCTCCCTTATTAATCTTTCATATTCCATCCGAAATGCAGGATCGTTCAACGGTGCGTGGTAAAGCTGACAAGCAATCTCAAACAAACGCGAATCACCGCTGCGTGCTACACTCTGCATATTTTGAAGAAGATGTCCAGTCATCCTCAAATCTGAAACTAGCACCTTCCTCATATCACTCTTCAGAAGCTTCCCCAACCAATCAATGCGCATCTCCAACTCAATATGCTGGAACGGATGAGGTTGACCCCAAATACCTGCCCAAGGATATGACAACTCCTGCTTTTCCAGCAATTCCAGTCCTACACCGGAAAACAATCGAAGTGTATTGTGACGCCTGTTGATACGCTTTAAATAGTCAAACTTATCCGCCTCACCTAGCTCGCTAACATCTGAGTGAATAATCTCATTAGAAACTTCACTTTCCAAATATGAACGGTTCTTACTAACAGCATTCAAATAATAAAGCGTTCGCTCAATTTCAGCGGTAAGATTTGCGTCTTCCTTCATCTCTTCTAATCGATCAATTTCTGATTGCAGAAACTCATCAAGTGGATCAGGATCAGAAAAACCAATCTTAACAGAAGCGCTGAATAATAGTGCCATCACAAGCATATTATAAAACAGTGGTGTTGTGGCAATTCTCAAAGTTCTCATGTCTTTATATTTACAATTACATACAACAACTAGGAACAACATGGTTCATAACAAACTGGATCAATGTATGTTTCGATCTTCCAGCCATTAGCAGGATCAGCATAATTCAATTCATCATTGTGCGTTATTGTGGTGAGAAGACTTCCTTTATTAAGGGTCCATATCTTAGTGGTTCCAGTGAATCGATATGAGACTGGTTTTGCTTCAAGTTTATATTCCCATCGCGTAGGTTGTTTGTTCGGTTGCGCGGATACAGCGCCTAGTATCCAAGGTCCCGCACCTGTACTATATGTTGGGTTAAGAGTATAGGTTAACCCCATGTAGGTCACGCTAAAGGAATGATTGAACTCCCAAGTACCTTCATCTCTGACCTCCTGGGAGATTGATTGTGAACACAGGGAAGTTGTAGTATCATCCAATGTTGCATTAGTCAACCACATATAATCCGTTGCGGTACCTTCGACTTCAGAAATAACAATAATATAATCATCAAGCGGCTCATAATACCAACCGATAATAAGATGATCTCCATTCAATTTTTGATTTAGAGGCCCGGCCGCTTTCATTACTTGGTTAAATCCAATGTCTGGAGGTGGAGGATTCGTCGGCTGACAGCCTTCCGGATTCGGTTTCGGAATCACGGTTCCATCGCCGCAACATTGCTCGTGATCCAGATTCCATGGTTTTTCACTTTCGTCTTCCGAATTTACACAGCATCCATATAGACTCGTATCAATAATAGCATTATTACAGCAGTCCTCTCCGACATCCGGCAACTTTTCGCCACAGCAATCGTCTTCATGTGTCGCGGTCGTTTCTCCGTCCGGTTTCTCACAACAAACTTCATCTTCTTCCGGCTTGGTATCGTCGTCACAACATTCATCACATGGATTGTCATGGTCGTGACCAAAAAACGTCGGGGTGCCTGTAAACAGAATGATCATTGCAGCAATTGAGGTTACAACAATGCCTCC
>PXDP01000346.1 GCA_003565035.1 PVC group bacterium
AGACCGAGGAAGCCGAGCCGCGCCAGCACTTCGAGGTCGGTCACCGCAAAGTCGATGTCGGCCCCGAGCCGTGCATTGTCGATCAGGAAGATCGGGTTCGGGTTCAGGTTGTCACCGTCGATGTCAATGACGAGGTCAAACCCGGCATCGACGGTGGCCGAGATTTCCGCCTCCGCAGAGGTCTCCAGCGCCGCAAAGTCGGTATCGAAGAGCGAGAGGTCGAGCGTCTCAGTGCGCGCTACGGTGTGCCCGATATCGAAGGGCATGCGTAGTTGTTGTCTCGCTACATCGTAAGTGATCGGGTCGCCGAGCCCGCCGGAGTCGTTGACCGCTTCAACGAATTCCTGGATCGTTTCCACCCCGGCGTCGATCAGCGGCTGGAGGATGTTGTCACGGGCGTTCGTCGCAAAGTCGAGGAGGTCGCGCAGCTCCGCATCGGTAAATGGTAGTTGCGTCCCCATGACATCGCGGTCGGCGAAGGTCTCCAGCCAAGTGATCGTATCCGCGATCATCTCAATGATCTGCGCGACGGAGAGATCGCTGAAGTCGAGCAGCTTGTTCAGGTTTTCCTGGATGACGTCAACGCCGTCCTCGAGGTTACCGAGGAGGCGGATCAGCGGCTGTCCGCCCTCGCTGAAGTCGTGGCCGCTGAGGGTTGAGAAGAAGGGAAGATAGACGTCGATCGCATTGGCATTCGGCGTAAAGCCGAAGCTCCCGGCATCGAAGCTCACCGCCCCGCCCAGGTCGGTCGCACGGATGTGCCCGCGCTCCCCATCCGGCTCGCCGATCGAGACGCCGAGCGCACCGATCTTTGCCTCCAGGAAGATGTTCTCCGCCACCGCGCTGGCATTCAGCTCCGGTGCGTCACCCTCCCCGCCTCCGCCGATGCGGAACTCGTTTAGCTGGAAAGCCGTGGCAGTCGGCTCATCCGGATCGAAGCGCAGCTCAAAGTCGACCAGAGCCTCCAGATCGAGGAGGATGTCGACCTCCCCCTCCAGATTGATCCCGGCAGCCTCGAAGTAATTACTAAAATCCGCCGTCTCACTGCCATCGATCCCGAAGATGGAATCAAAGGCAAGAATGTAGATGCCCTCGTCATCCTGCTCCCAGCCCAGCCGTGCCCGGGCCGAGTCTTCCAGCTGGGGCAACCAGTGTTCCTCCAGATAGAGGAAAAGCCCGGAGAGAGTTGGAATGCCGTCCGCATAAGTCGGCAGCGGCAGCTCTGGATAAGGCGCATCGGCATCCCCTTCGAGGAAAGGATGGAGGTAGGTCTTGATGTAGCGTCCGACGCTGAGGAATTCCGGTAAGTGGAAGATCTCACTCAAAGTCGTCTCCAGGAAGGGGATCTCGCGCGTCGCGAAGTTGTCCCCCTCGCCGGGTGTCATTTGCAGCTCCAGCTCGATGATCTCGTCGGCCAACTGGCTGAGATACTCCGCCCCGAGTCCGGCGGCGAGGTTGCCGAGCAGATTGTCGAGCCCGGTGATGGCGAAGACCGGATCGAGCGCAAAGGCCTCCGCTGAGGTCAGGTCGGTCCGCAGCGAGGGCGAATCGCCGCGCAGGATATCCGCGTTTTGGAAAATAATTTCGAGCAGCGGAGTCGCACTGTCATTCAGGTAAAGCGGAAGGTCGAAGTTAACCGCGTAGTTATCGACCACATCGCCAGCGGAGTTGACGTAGTTCGTCGTTGTGACGAGGCCGCCTTGCCTCTCGGAATAGAAGAGCGTGCCGCCCAGCTCGACCGAAGCCTTGCCGAGGCGATCATCCGGGTTACCGAGGGAGAGCGAGAGGCCGCCATAGCTGGCACTGGCGAGCAAGTCGGTGGCCTGCGCGTCGGCACTGAAGGTGAAGGAGCCGAAGCTGTAATTGGCGGTTCCGTCAATACCCTCCCCGACATCACCCAGCGCAATGTCGATCTCAAAGTCGAACCCGGCGTTGAGCAAGACATCCAGCGCCATTTCTCCGGCAAAATTCACACCGGTGTCAGCCAGCCCTTCGAGGAAATCGACCTCGACGTTTTCGCGGCGATACTCAATCGCCCGATTGAAAGTCAGCGCAAATCCCTCGGGAGTCTGGAAGAACTCGAAGGGGCTGTCGCCCTCTTCCCCGCCAAACATCGGCCAGACCCAGTTCTGGTTCATCCACTCGACGAGCGAGGCGACGATCTCGCGCCAATCGCGCTCCTCCCAGGCATCGCCGTCGAGGTCATCCCAGTGCTCGATGAAGCTGTCGATGTGCTCATCGAGATCGAAGAACCCGCTGAGGCCGCGTCCATCTTCGCTGCCAAACAACTCATCCAGCGATAGCCCCAGCCCCGGCAAGGTCGAGTCAAGACTCAGTGGCAAACCATCGAAGTCGCTTGGCTTAATCGCGGCAATGAGGTCCGACAAGTTGGACAGCAGCGTCCGCAGATTGACGTCATAGCCGCTTGGGTCGCTGAGTGCTGCGACAATATCCGGGAATTCCACATCCACCGCCAGCGGACCAGTGCCAAAGCTGCCGTCCACCGCCAGCGAC
>PXDP01000230.1 GCA_003565035.1 PVC group bacterium
GGATGTCTGCGGTTTTTCTTTTTCATCGCAGGATACATGCCAAAATATTCTGCATGTGTCCAGCATTTTGGAACTAAATTCTTACCCTATGTTCTTTGCCGCTTTGGAAAAATCAGCCGTACCATTCTAAAGAGCACTTGAAAATAGTCTTGACCATTTTCAAGTGTACTCTGAAATAGTCATAGTGATCTAACCCCCGTTCAGCCTTGCCTGCAGGGATTCGGCTTCTTCGCCGACACGGATCCATTCGCGGGTTTCGGACTGGATTTGACCTGCCAGAGCCGACAGCGTCTTCTGATGGGCGGCAAAATCGCTCACCTCCCCGCGCGCCATTTCCCCGAGCAGGCGCTGCTGCTCCTCCTCCAGCCGCGCAATTTCCGCCTCGTGTTTGGCCAGCACACTTTCCAGCCGCCGAACCTGCTTCTGCAATTCTTTGCGCTCTTTGCCGCCCGGAGCCGGCGCCCCGCCGGATTTCTCCGGAGCCGCCGCGCCCGCTTTTTCCGCCGGCTTCGCATCCAGCACCTGAAGTCCGCCGGTTTTTTCCAGAAAATAGTCGTATCCGCCCAGCCAGCGGCGAATGCCGGAAGGAGCCACCGCCAAAATGCCGTTGGCCACGTTGCGCACAAAGCTGATATCATGGCTCACCAGACACACCGTGCCTTTATACGCTGTCAGTGCCTGCTCCAGCGCCTCGCGCCCGGCAATGTCCAGGTGGGTGGTGGGCTCGTCAAGCACCAGCAGATTCGGCGGCCGCGCGAAAATCCGCGCAAAGGCCAGGCGAATCTTTTCCCCGCCGCTCAGCACGGACGTCGGTTTTTCGATCTCCTCCCCCCGGAATCCGAAGCCGCCCAGCAGACTGCGGATCTGCTGTTCGGTCGCGTTCGCCGGTGCCGCGTCTTTGACAATCCGGTAAGCACTCTGATCCGCCGGCATCGTATCCGCAAATTCCTGTGACTGATACCCCAACACCGTATGGTGTCCCAAAACACGCTTCCCCTCCGATGCCGGCATGACCCCCGCCAAAATTTTCAGCAGCGTCGATTTCCCCATTCCGTTGTACCCCACCAGCGCCAGCCGGTCGCCCTTCTCCAGACACAGATCCAGCCCCCGGAAAATCCAGGGTCCGTCCCCGTAGCGGTGTCCCAAACCCTCCACGCGGATCAGCTCGTGCCCCGATTCCGGCGGCGCCGGAATCTTGATCAGCGTTGCGGTCGATTCCTGCTCCAGTTCCGGCAGCGGCTCCATTTTTTCCAGCATTTTAATGCGACTCTGCACCTGAGCCGCCTTGGTGGCCTGCGCCCGGAAGCGGTTGATGAACGTCTCCATCTCCTCCCGCTTTTTGGCCAAGGTACGGTAACGGGCCTCCTGCTGACCAAAGCGCGCCTCGCGCTCCACCAGGTAGGCATCGTAGCCGTTCGCATAGCGGCTCACCTGACCCCGCCTCACATCCAGAATTTCTTTGGCCAGGGTGCGCAGCAGATGCCGGTCGTGCGAAATCAGCAGCAGCGTACCCGCGTAAGCGCTGAGAAAGCGCTGCAGCCACTCCACCGCCGGCAAATCCAGATAGTTCGACGGTTCATCGAGCAGGAGAATATCCGGCCGGGCCACCAGAGTGCGGGCCAACTGAGCGCGCATTTGCCAGCCGCCGCTGAACGAGGACAGCGCATCCCCGAAGCGGGCCTCGGCAAAGCCCAGTCCGCCCAGCGCCTGCGCGGCGCGGGTCTGCACCTGATACCCGTCGCGGTGCTCAAATTCATGCTGCACCTCCCCCAACCGTTCCATCAGCGCCGGATCCGGATTCTCCGCCACCGCCTCCTGGAGCCGGTGCAGTTCCGCCTCCAGGGCCAGCACCTCCCCGCATCCCTCCAGCACAAACTCCAGCAGCCCCACGCCCACCGCGCCTTCCGGCACCTGCTGCTTCAAATAGCCGATGCTCTGCCCCTTCGGCACAATCACTTCGCCGCCTTCGATATCCTCCTCTCCGACAATCAGCCGGAAAATCGTACTCTTCCCCGCTCCGTTCGGTCCGACGATGCCCACCCGCTCCCCGGGATTCACCGTGAACGACGCCTCCCGCAGCACATCCTGGGGACCATATTGTTTTGTCACACTGTCAAAAATAATCATAAGCCACAGCCTTTATCGAAAGTGAAGCACGATAACAGGTTTTTTGTGTATTTTGCGGCATTGCCTTGTCCAGCAAAGCATGACAAAGTGAAAAGGTGAACCCTACCGCCGATCCACTTCAGAACCTGAGATCCCGCCGGGATGTCCTTGTGGACATTCAAGTGCCGCTGTCGGACTGCGGCACCTTCCGGCTCGGGGGACCCGCCGCACTGCTGATCACCTGCTCCACGCCGGACGCCCTGGCCGCGGTCCGGGCACACGCGGAAGCCCTCCCGGCTCCGCTCGCGTTTATCGGCGCCGGAAGTAACATCCTGTTTGCGGATGCAGGCTGGCCGGGAACCCTGGTGCGGTACACCACCGACCGCTTCATCCCTCCGCGCCGCCTTCCGGACGGTGGCTGGCAGGTTGATGCCGCCGTCCAACTCGACGATCTCGCCGCCTGGGCCTGCAAAACCGGGTTGGACGGCTGGGAGGCCTTTTCCGGGATTCCCGGAACCTTCGGCGGAGCCGTGGTCGGAAACGCAGGCGCGTGGGGCGTGCAAATGGAGCATCAGCTCCGTCAGGTCCTCGGCTGGGATGCAGCGGGTCATCCCCAAAGCTGGTCCGTGGAGGCCTGCGGGTTTTCCTACCGGGATTCCGCACTCAAGCACGACGGAAGCTGGGTGTCGGAGGTTATCCTCCGCGGAGACACCACCCCGCCTGACCGGCTGCTCGCCGAGCGTGCACGTATTCTGACTCTCCGCGCGGAAAAGCACCCCGACTGGCGGCAAACGCCCTGTATCGGCAGCTTTTTCAAGAATATCCAGCCAAGCTCTGCGGCGGAACGGCGCCGCGCCGCCGGCTGGTTTCTCGATCAAATCGGCGCCAAGCAGGAAAGCGAAGGCGGGGCCGCCGTGTACGCCAAACACGCCAATATTCTGATCAAAGCGTCATCCGACTGCACCGCCGCCGATGTGCTCCGCCTTTCACAGCGCCTCCAAAAACAGGTGAAAGACCGGTTCAATCTCGATCTCGAACGTGAGATCCAGCTTTTGGGATTTTAAGCATGGACTTCCCCACCGGGATACGGTTAAATCCCGGTTCATGATGCCGATGCAACGTCTTTGCCGATTTTTATTCCCTCTGCTTGCCGCCTGCAGTGTGCTGCTTATGAGCAGCTCCTGCGCATTGTTCCGCGGCGGAAGCGACCCGGCACCGGAACTCAGGGTCCGTCCCACCGGCGTGGTCCTCAAAGTGGATCCTCATCAGCATTTTGTGGTCTTTGAATCCGGTTTTCGTTTCCGGCCGGAACAGCAGGTGTTTGCGGTGCGCGACGGCAGGCGGATGGCCAGACTCCGGGTCCACAGCCAGAGCCGCCCCCCGTTTTATGTGGCGGATATTCTGGAGGGACGCCCCGAGGTCGACGATCTTATCGAGTAAGCCCGCCGGTATATCCGCGCATGACGGCCAGCATTTCCGATACCGCGGCTTTCATTCCGATCAGCACCGCCCGGGACACCAGACTGTGACCAATATTGAGGGTATGCAGATGCGGCACGGGAAAAAGATCCGGCAGATTCCCGACGGTCAGCCCGTGCCCGGCATTCACCTGGATCCCCGCCGAATGCGCCTGCAGCGCGGCACTTCTGAGCTGCTCCATACAGGCTTGCCTCGCCGCACCGCCGCATTCGCAGAACGCGCCGGTGTGCAGCTCCACCATGGGTACGCCCAGCCGGATGGAAGCCTCAATCTGCTCCGGATCCGGATCCACAAACAGACTCACCGCAATCCCCGCATCCCTGAACCGCGCACAGGACGCCTCCAGGGCGGCATAATGGCCCACGACATCCAGACCGCCTTCCGTGGTCAGTTCTTCACGTTTCTCAGGAACCAGACAGACTTCATCCGGCATCACCTGCAGGGCGATTTCCACCATCTCCAGGGTATTGCCCATTTCCAGATTCAGCGGTAACGGCTGTTCCCGGCGCATGGCTCGGACATCCCGGTCCTGAATGTGCCTGCGGTCCTCCCGCAAGTGCACAGTAATGCCCGCCGCGCCCGCCTCCGCCGCGAGCCGCGCCGCCTCCACCGGATCGGGATAAACCGTTCCGCGCGCCTGCCGCAGGGTAGCCACATGATCAACATTCACACCAAGATACATTTTCGGATTTCCTTTCAGGATTAAAACGTCTCCGGGGACTCCCCCGGTTCGCGGGCGCGGGACTCTGTGGCCCGGAGTTGAGGATCATACACCACCAACTGCCCGCGTCCACGGGATTTCGCCCATTCCAGGGCCTGCTGAGAGGCGGATAACAGCCGCTGAGGGCCCGCGCCATGATCAGGATATCCCGCCATCCCCGCCGAAAGCGTATAGCGGTAGACCTCTCCGGACACCTCCACGGTGGTCTGCCGGGCCGCGTCCAGAAGACGGACCGCCACCGCTGCGCAGTCCCTTACACCGCCGGACAGGACCAGTACAAAGCCCGCATCCGTCATGCGGCCCACCAAATCGGTTTCCCGGCAATTTTGCATCAGCGATTGAGCCGCCGCTTTCAGCACCGGATGTTTTACAGGTTCCCCCTCCGCTCCGGCATACAACTCCAAATCATCCACCTCACAGAGCAACAGACAGACCGGGATCTCTCTCCGCCGATGTGACGCCAGAATTTTCTGAACCGCAGTCGGGACCCGCTCTGCACGGAGTACGCCGGTCACCTCGTCGAGCAAGGGCTTTTCGTGCTCCGGGATGTGCACCCCCGCCCCGCCGGGCTCCTCCGGCAGGGTCCAGCCTGTTTCCGGCAACGCGCCCGTGCGCAAATCGGCCAAAAGTCCGTCCACCACCGGCAGGAGTCCTTTCAAAGGCGGAGGTGCCGGTGAAACCACTGAACTCACCCGCCCCGGAATGTCACCCGGAAGCAAACGGCCCAGGCGGCGTCCTGCCCGAACAGCATTGAGAGCATCCTCCCCGTCAAACACCAGCATTACGCCCTCATCAGACCACTTCATCACCGTGTCCGTACTCCGAACCTCGCCCTGCAAGAGGGAAAACACCGTGGAATGATGCACTTCAGCACAGCGGAACAGTACCAGAGACTGAGGCGTTTTGCGAATCCGCTCCACCATCCACAGACGAAGATCGTCCGCGGACATTCCCCCCGACTTCTCCGCCTCAACGCGTTTCAACTCATTTTGATACCGTAAATGGCTCATGACCAGCGTCAACAGCACAAACGCCAGAACCATGACCCCCAGAGTCTGCAAAACCGCCCAGACTACGGGAATCGGCGGCACGGCATCCGCCTGAGCCAACAGTAAAAATCCGGATATACTCCGTGAAATCAAACGATTCGCACTCCGTCGTCACCCGGCGCAAAGAAGCTTGCACGTTCCATGTCAAACACCATGGTGACCTCCTGGTTGACATGTGCACTTTCGTGACCATCCACACGGGCAATAAAGTTGTGCGCCCCCACGGAAAGATACAGGAACACTTCCGCCCCCATCGGCTCCACCACCTCCACTTTGGCCTTGATCAGGCTGTCCGGAGACGGATTCACCGCAAACACCGAATCCTGAATATTCTCCGGCCGGATGCCGAGCACCACCTTGTCCAGATTGGCCTCCATCAGCGCTTTCACCTGATGCTCATCCACCTTCACCGAGAAGGTCCCCTCGGTAAAGAACAGGCCGTCCGCCTTCTGCGAAAGCGTGCCTTCAAAGAAATTCATCGGCGGACTGCCAATAAAGCTCGCCACAAAGCGGTTCGCCGGCGCTTCATAAATCTTCAGAGGCGCATCCACCTGCTGGATCACCCCGTCTTTCATCACCACAATCCGGTCGCCCATGGTCATGGCCTCCACCTGATCGTGGGTCACATAAATCATGGTCGACTGAAGCTGATGATGCAGCTTGCTGATTTCCATCCGCATCTGCACACGCATTTTTGCATCCAGATTTGACAGAGGCTCGTCGAACAGGAAAGCTTTCGGCTGGCGCACAATCGCGCGGCCCACCGCCACCCGCTGACGCTGACCGCCGGAGAGGGCCTTGGGCTTCCGTTCAAGATACTCGGTGATGTTCAGAATTTCCGCCGCCTGACGCACCCGCTGATCAATTTCCGCTTTGGGAAAGCCGCGCAGTTTCAAACCGAAGGCCATGTTTTTATACACGGTCATGTGCGGATACAGCGCGTAATTCTGGAACACCATGGCAATATCACGGTCTTTCGGCGGCACATCATTGACCACCCGGCCGTCAATATCAATCGTCCCACTGGTAATCTCCTCCAGTCCCGCAATCATGCGAAGGGTTGTCGACTTTCCGCAGCCCGACGGCCCCACCAGCACCACAAATTCCTTGTCGTGAATCTCCAGATTCACATCCCGCACTGCGGTCACATCCCCGGGATACACTTTGAATACATTTTTCAGCGTTACTTCAGCCATGACAATTTCCTTCTGTAAACATTAAAAGTACCGCTTTCCTTTACCATACGATTCTTACTGAAAACAAGCGAAAGCTTTCGCAAAATATAAAACTTTAAACGCATTTTATACAAGTACTTATAAATATTACGACATTAAGATTGTCATTTATTTACCCGCGCCTGATCGGCCACCCAGCGCAAAAGTGCCGCTTTGTCCGCGAACCGTCCCTCCAACTGTTCATCGTAGGCACGACGCTTCCAGTCACCGATCACCGGACCTCTGAGCCCCAGTTCCATCAGATCCCGCCCGTTCACCCAGGGGGTCGGCAGCGACGCTTCCGCCTCAACCTCCGCGCGCACCCGCTGCAGGATTTCTTAACTCTCGGTAATCCCGTTGCTGCACAGACAGTCCACCCGGTGCAGTTCCAGCTCGTCGCCGATCACCGGCGAGGCCACCATCCGCTTTCGTGTCGCCTCCCGCATCTGCTTCACGTTCATAAAATTCATATGACGGTCCACCAGCCCCGTGACCTCCTCCCGCAGCGCGTTCGAAAACTTCATCTTCCGCATCCACCGGTCCGCCATCCGCGCCCCCACCTGGGCATGGCCCATAAAGCGGATCCGCCCGTCCGCGTCCACCGTCCGCGTCGCCGGTTTGCCAATGTCATGCAAAAGCACCCCCAGGGCCAGCCGCGCCGAAGGGGTCTGCAGCGAATTCAGCATCATCACGGTATGCGTCCACACATCCCCCTCCGGATGCCACTCGGGAGGCTGTTCACACCCCTTCAGTGCTAAAAATTCCGGCAAAATCACCTCAAGTAGACCGCAGGCCTCCAGCAGCTCCAGCGCATCGCCGGGACGCGCCGATTCGGTCAGCAAACGCACAAACTCCACCCGGATCCGCTCCACACTGATCCGCCCCAAATCCCCGGCCCGCGCCCGGATTGCCTTCCGCGTCTCCGGTTCAATCTCAAAACCCAGCACCGCCGCAAAGCGCACCGCCCGCAGCATCCGCAAATGATCCTCACGAAACCGCTCCGCCGGATCGCCAATCGCCCGGATAACCCCATGATTCAAGTCCGCCTGACCGCCCACAAAATCGATCACCTCCCCCGAAAACGGATCGAGAAAGAGTCCGTTAATGGTGAAATCCCGCCGCCGCGCGTCCTCCTCCGGCGAACTCGGCTCAATTCCCGCCGGCCGGCGGCCATCGGTATAATCCAGGTCGCGCCGGAATGTCGTCACCTCAAACGCCTCCTCCCCCATCATCACCTGAATCACCCCGAACGCTTTTCCCAGGGCATGTGTCCGCTCAAACAGAGCCTCCACCTGATCGGGGGTCGCATCGCTGGCCAGATCAATATCCTTCGGCGCGCGTCCCAACAGCCAGTCCCGCACACAGCCCCCGGCAAACAAGACCTCAAATCCCGCCTCGCGCAGCGTTTCCGACAGTCGGAACGCGGCCGGATGCGTTTTCCGATGATCGGAAAACGCGGTCACGTCAGTTCATCCACCGCCAGACATTCCCCCGGACGAAGAATCGCCTCTTCGGCCACCCAGGCGGCCCGCATGGTCTCATACGCGCCCGCCACCGCATCGACCGCCCCGCCCCCGGCCGCCACGCTGTCCAGAAACCGGCTCAGCAGACCACTCATGTCGTGGTGCGATTTGTCATGCGGATTCGGACGAAACACTTCCGTCCGGTCAAAGCGGTTCTCTTTCTGCTCCGCGTCGAGTTTGAACAGGTGCAGCTCTTCGGTATACAGCCGCATGTCGCAACTGCCGCCGGTGCCGATGACCGAGATGTTAAACTCATGCCCGGGCGCGTGCGCGTAATTCGGGCGGTAATTCTTTTCCCGGTACCAGGTCGCCGCCCGGTCGTGCATCACCTGAAAATTCACCGTCACCCCGCGCTCGGTGGTGATCATCAGCGTCACGTTCGCGGGCACATCCGCCGGATAGAACGACAGCGGATTTTTGGCCGGACAAAAGGCCTGCACCGTCCGGATAGTGCCCGCGTAGTGGCGGATCAGATCGAGCTGATGAATCCCGCAGTGATAAATCAGTCCCCCGCCCCGCTTGCGGTCCAGTTTCCAGACCTCCTCCAGATTCCCATGCGGCGACTGCGACCACCAGTGCCCCCGCGAGTCCAGAATCGACAGCCATTGCACCTCGCCAAAATAGCCCTCGCCGATCAGATCCTTCAACCGTGCGGTCATGGTGCCGTGAATATACTCAAAGCCCACCTGCACCGTGCCCTGAGAACGGGCCTCCGCCTCCACAATCTGCCGGCATTCCGCCAGTGTCGGTGCCATCGGCTTCTCCAAATACACGTGACACCCGGCCTCCAGCGCCTCCAGCGTCGCGTCCAGATGATCATGGTTCGCATTCACCACACAGGCCACCTGCGGCACTCCGCCCGCGTCCTGCAAATCCTGAAACGAACTGAAGCCCGGCACCCCGTACTTGCCTGACAGCTCCTGCTGCCGCGCCGGTGATCGCGTCACCACGCCGGTCACATGATAAGAAGGATGATGGGCCAAATCGCGCAGAAAGTGTTCTCCCACGCTGCCGCCCCCGATAATCGCAATACGTAAAGGTTCAGGATGCATCCCGAACCCATACTCAATCCCGACTGGAAATCAATGACCAACAAGTCCCGGTGAATTCATTTGATTCGGCACTGAAATCCCGTAGGGGTGGATTATGGACATACGCATACTCCCCACCGGCATGATTCAAACCAACTGCATCCTCCTCTCCCGTGAAAACGGTGACACCCTGGTGATTGATCCCGGGGCGGATGCGGAAAGCCTCCTCGACATCCTTGAAAAAGGCAGCCTCAACGTCGTGGGGTATCCCCTCACCCACGGTCACTACGACCATGTCTGCGCCCTGCACGAAATGCATGCCGCCAAGCCCGCCCCCTGCTACATGCACCCGCTCGACCTCGTCTGGGCCTTCACGCCCCGCAACCAGAATCCCCCCTGGTATACCCAGCCAGATCCCAAACAGATCCCGGAGGTCACCCCCGCCTGGGAAACAGACGGTCCCTTTGAGATTGCCGGCTTCCAATTCGAAACCCTTCACCTTCCCGGCCATTCCCCCGGCAGCGTCGGATTTTATTTTCCCGGGGACGGGCTCCTCATCGGCGGTGACGTTCTCTTCAAAGGCAGCATGGGCCGCACCGACCTGCCCGGCGGCGACGGAATTGCCCTCTACGCCTCGCTGCGCCGCATCGCCGAACTGCCGCCCGAAACCGTGGTCATTCCCGGCCACGGCCCCGACACCACCGTCGCCCAGGAACTCCGAAATAATCCGTATATGCGCGAAGCGCTGCAGGGATAAAGCTCCACATGAAAGGCCTGCTGCTCTTTCTGGCCATGCTCCTCGGAGCCGTCCATCTCCCCGCCGCTGAATTTACCCCGCTGATTAGCTTTCAGACCGAAGCCCCTTCCGCCTGGCGCAGCCGTCCGGTTCATTCCGCCCCGTCTGCTTCCGCCACGTCTGCTTCCCGCACCGGTCTCCGGTTTCTTCTGCAGTTTGGACGCAGCGACCAGCGGATCCTTCTCGAACGCGCCGGCACCTGGAATCTGGCCGGAGCCTCCGGATTCCGGTTCCGCCTGGATGTGCCCAACCCGGAGCGCATTCTCGAAGGTTCGCTTATCTTTCAGTCCGGAGCCGGCGCCTACATCCTGCCCTTCACCCTGCACCGGAGCGGTATCAACGCACTCTATCTGCCCAAGGCCGACGCAAAAACCGAAGGCACCCCCGCTGGATGGGACCGGATCACCGCCATCCGCCTCGCCTTCTGGCCGCGCGGTGAAGGCACCGTCGCAATCTCCCCGCTCAGCCTGGAGGCCGTCCGCGCCGCCCTGGTCATCCTCAGCGGCGAATCCCGAGCCGTCACCGGCGACGAACGCTACCTCTCCCGCGTCACCCTCTGGCACCTTCAGCGCATCCTCAACACCCTAGGCCTGCCGTATGCCGTCCATCCCGCCAATGCCCTCGACGCACTCCCCGGCGCCGCCGTGCTGCTCATTCCGTATCTTCCCAACCCCACTCCCGCCGACACCCGGGCTCTGACCGCCCTGCTTGACCGCGGCCGGAAACTCATCGTCTGGGAAAGCAGTCAAACCGACCTCGCCCGCCGCCTCGGCACCGACCTCGGTCCACAGCGCGCCTCCGAAACCGTCGGACTCTACGATCAGCTCCGGTTTGAACGCCCCGGGGTTCCCGAACGCGTCTTCCAGCACGCCTGGCGCTTCCACGAACTCCGCCCCCGCACCGGCGCACAGGTCCTCGCCACCTGGGGAAATGCCCAAGGAGAAACCTCCAGCCTTCCCGCCGCGATTCTGCATTCCGACGGAGCCTGGTTCGCCGCCTCCTGGCGCTCCGGGGATGTCAGCGGCAAAGCCGACGTTCTCTTCAGCCTGCTCGAAACCCTCGCCCCCGACAGCCTCGCACCCGCCGCTGATGTTCTCGCCGACACCCTGCCGCCCGCGCATCCCGCCGAAACGCTGGAGGGCCCTGCGCGTTTTCTGCAAACCCGGGCGGACACCTACCGAACCCGGGCCCAAACCGCCAGCGGCTCTGCCCGCGTCCGCGCCCTGCGCGATGCCCACACCTGGCAGCAGCGGGCCGATGCCCGCCGCGCCCCGCCCTGGAACCCGCCCATGGTCGGCATCTGGGACCAGCAGGGCACCGGATTTTACGCCGGAAGCTGGGACGAACCCTGCCGCATCCTCAAAGCCGCCGGCTTCACCGCCGTCTTCCCCAACCTCTCCAACGCCGCCCGCGCCCACTACCCCTCCC
>PXDP01000369.1 GCA_003565035.1 PVC group bacterium
CCCCGCTCGAAAAAATAGGGATACTTACATTCACTCCGATAACATGTTTGGGCTGGATATCAAACTCAGGCTTCATCAGCTTTTCTGTGTAATTATAGAATCCCGTTATTGTTGGAAGATATGCTGCCCTTTCCAGATCAACCTGTTTTTCGGCTACACTGGTTTGAAGCTCTACAAGTTTAAAATCAAAATTATCCTGCAATTCAAACGGGTTCAAAAGACTGCCTGTGAAATCAGACCTGTCAACAATATTTTCCAGATCGTCGGTCAGTATGATTTCGGCCGATACATCAAGTCCCATCTGCAGCCTCAACATATTCAGCGAAAGTTCAACCTGCCTGTCTGCTGCCCTGAGTGCATTTTCCAGCATATTGGCCTGCACTGCCAGCTGGTCAAAATCCAGCTCTTCGGCTATTCCTGTATCTACCATGGCCCTTGTTTTTTGAAGAACATCACGGATATTGGCAAGGTTGGCCTCAACAATCTCTCTCGACTCCATTGAAACCAGTCCCAGATAATAAGCCCTGGTTACCTGGGCTTTAATCTCCTGGCTGGTTTTTTCAACGCTTGTTGCGGTGATCTCCTGATAAAGTTTTGCAGTCCGGATACCCACTATATAACTCCCGCTGAAAATTAACTGGCCCACCGACAGGTTCAGATTACTGGTCGGATTGAACTCAATTACCGCAGGCACCGGTCCGAAGGCAAGCTCGGCAGTGGATCCGAAAAAATTATTATAATCTACCGTTGCATCAACCTGAGGCAATCCCCTTGCAATAGTTTCCCTGAGACGAAGTGCAGCCTCATCAACCGCCAGACCGGCATTGATGAGATTCCTGTTATATTCCATGGCATAGTGCCGGGCACTGTCGAGACTCAGCTTCAACTCTGTCTGCGTTTTTCCCTGAAAAGACGAACACAATATTAACCCGACAGTAAACAGAATTCTATTTAAAAACCATTTTTTCATACTTATTAAATATTATGGATAAAAATTTATTAAAATCTGAAAACATTAAAAACTCTGAAAACTCATTGGTTTTTCCTGATAGCTATTCAACCCTCTTTTCAGGAATGTTCTTTTCAATTAACCTGAGTCCCTTTTCAGTGGCAATACCTCTGAGAAAATTAATAATGATATGTTCAAACACCACAGTTTTTGAAAACTTACCCTCCGGAAAAATCTGGTCATCTGACATAATATTCAACTGCTGGTTCAGCAAAATTGCAACTATATCAATATTTATATCCCTTCTGAAAAGACCTTCGTTAATTCCTTTCTTAATAATTGTAAAAATATGAGTAAGGTGCTTTTCGTAATTGATCTTATACGTCTCCTTCCATATCCTGTAATGGTATCTTTTCAGATCTGAAATAAATAACGGGTTAATACTGTTTATGGCATTGATCCCATGCTCAAGCATCCGGAACACAAGATCAATTGTGTTACCTGCACCCGAAACAAGGAATTGGGTCTCCTTTTCATGCAATTTGTCAAGATTGATAAGACATGACCGGAGGAGTTCATCCTTATCCTTAAAGTTTTCATAGACAGTTCGTTTAGACACTCCTGCCGCTCGAGAAATGTCATCCATGGTTATTGCTCTTATTCCTGAGCGGAAGAACAATCCTGTTGCCTCATCAACTATTCTATCTTTCAAAATCATTTGGATTTAATTCAAATTGATCAGCAAAAATATAAAAAACTTTGTAAACTCATATAGTTTTTTAATTTTTAACAAAAATTCAGCATCTGGTCCAATATTTGAAAGCAAAGTTTGTCAAATATTAAGCCAGACAACTCAACTTGTTGTCAAAGTGAATTATATAAATTACTGGAGAAGTCATAAATTAAGGTAGCTGTCTCAGCAACCGTTCATTTGCGTACAAACCTGTCCGCTTCTGAACAAAGGCCGGCATCCATTCAACCTTTAAGAGTGTCTATTATCCGGGCCATTTTCCGGCTTACATCTGTACCGAACACATCCTGCTGAGTTTTGGGAGGTGAAAACGAAAGTATCTTATCGCATATCTCCTTATCTGAAGGATTAATAAGCAGGTTCCATTTTTCATTTACGGTTTCAAGCCATTCGGTTTCCGTACGTAAGGTAATACATGGCTTCTTTAGAATATATGCCTCCTTCTGAATCCCTCCTGAATCGGTTATTATCCTTTTGCTGTGTTGTTCAGTTACGATAAAATCAATATAACCCAGCGGAATTGTCAGTACAATATTCTTAACATTAAGCCCTGTCTCCTCCAGCACCTTCCTTGTCCTCGGATGCACAGGAAAGATAATAAGCTCGCCGAGTTCATCAAGCTGACCGAGAATATTGGAAAGCACTTCAGGATTATCAACGTTATAATTGCGATGCAGTGTCAGAAGATTAAATTCTTTTTTCTCAAGTTCAAGATCACGAATAATAGTGGATTTCTCCAATGCAACCGGCAGGTTTTGTTTTATGGTATCAACCATAATATCACCGGTAATGTATGTCCTGTCCTC
>PXDP01000467.1 GCA_003565035.1 PVC group bacterium
CCCAAGGCCCATGCCTTCGGCTTGGCAAGCTCCGTGTTTCTTCCTCCGTGCCCTCAAGCGAGCTTGCGAGCGGGTGGTCAATTCGGTTGCGTGAGGACCCTGCGTTAGGGTGAACTGTCAATGTTCACGGTTCGACATTCAATTTCTCCCCGCCACCTCTGGCATTGTACTGCCCGTTCTGCACAGTATTTTTCACCTCTGTGTCAATCAAACCGCAGTTCTCGCTGAGAAAAGTTACCCTTGAGCGGTAGAGACGATGACGAAAAGGAAAGCAACCTATTGTCCAGTAAGATTTGTGTGAACAGGGCAGGGCAAGCGGGGCGGTGACGTGGATATGAACGTACATTCCTCTAAACGACAGACTGGTTGGCTCTACCTCATAATACGCATTTGAATCTGCGATCTGTTTCGAGACACTAGCCCTTCAAACTGAGGTCTGGTGCTCAGCTTCGTTGAACCGCCCCGTGCGGACCCGCACGCGGGATGATAACGCCAAGGCGTTATAAATGTGGGAGCTGGGAGTTGGCCCTAGTCGGTCAGCTCCCGGCCACCCGATTAGATAGATTTTAGCGGTTTGCGTCAATCATTTATCCTGAATAAAATGATAATGGGCAAAAGAGCCATTATGAAAAGAGCTATGCCTTCATGTACAACTTTAATCCAATAACGGACAGGGGTCAATGTTCGTCGGCATTCAATTCCACTCGATCCAGCATCACCGGTTTGAATTGTTCTTACAAACATCCAAACAAAGAATGAAAGCATTCCGTACCAGCAGGTAATCCAAAGAAATTTCATAGATTCAACGGTTCAGTCCAGCGGACACGAGGTACGAGGGTTCGGTGAGACTGGTAGTTCTATCTGTTTTACCAATCGTTCAATCTCAGACCTGAAAACACTAACCGAGTTTATTGATTCGGCAGAGGGTTCAAATGGTAAAACTTTAAGGGCCGTTCCATCACTAGACGGAATGCACAAATTTCTCCCGGCAAGTTTGTATGTGTTACCCGAAAAACTGATTTCGGTGATTCCATTGTGCACTCCAATGCTTGGAGATACAAGTCCGCCTTCTTCAAAAATTATAATTGCTGACAAGTCTATAATCGTCTCAACGCCGCCTGTTGTCTTGAAGTTAACCATTGCCAATCCCATATACTTCTTACCATTGTGCTCGAAGCGAACCCCTACTGATTGTGCGCCGACACTATCAGTGATTGGCTCACTCATTCCGCAAGAAGACAAAAATGCGGCTATGACAAATACGAACAAACTGTGTGATGTTTTCATGATTATGTTACGATCAGCCACCGGACCCGAAGGGTTTGGTTCCGTATCATTGTTGAATCATTTTGTTAGGTTTTTAAAATCTCTTTTCATTTTTTTCTAATTCAACAAAATCCAAATATTCATATTCACGATCAAGATTTCCTGATTCCCGTTCGCTGATTAGTTTCGTTTCCCACAAATATGGATCTTGAGCCAAAACTATATTTAATTGATTCAAGCTTTGTTTTGAAAGGACGTGTTTTATTTTTTCAAATTCTCCTTCCTTCAGCCATTTTTGTAAAAGATAGACAGGTTTAGCTTTATCGATTAGTTTAATAGGCGCTTCGTTATACAGATCTGTTAAATTCGTTTCACCTGCATAAACAAGTGCTACGCTTGCGAAAGCCAATAAAATAGATATTTTTTTCATAGTTCTCGTTCAACCTTATATTAACTAACATGTTGTTTTTTCTGCTATATGTGGGGTCTCAGAGATAAAATTAAGAAAATTCCGGAATAAAGGTATTTATGTATATAAAACCAGATCTTTGAACTCAGTGCCGTTTGGTTCCCAGCTTTCCGGGGCGTCGGGAAGGTCCGCTCCGAGGAGGCGGAGGCGGAAGCGGCGTCGGCGGTGTTCGGGATAGCCGTTGCCGCTGACGGTGGCGCTGAGGGTGAGGGTGCCGCGGCTGCGGGTGAGGGTGAAGCGGGTGCGGAGGAAGGCGCCCTGAAGATGTGCGTCGTGGAGGCCGTCGTCTTCGTGCAGTTCGGAAACTGTGGTGCCGTCATTTTCCGGCAGGACAATCACCAGCTCGAGTTCCTCCGGATAGAAGGCCCGGGTGGAAGCGGGAATTTCCGGAAGCACGGGGATGACTGCACCGCAGCGGGCGAAAACCGGGATGCGTTCCATGGGGGTGGTTTCGAGGTGGTGCTGCCCGCCTTGGCGCAGGGTGCCGTCCTGCCAGTCGCGCCAGTCGCCGGCGGGAAGGTAGACCTGCCGCTGGGTCTGGCCCGGCTGGAGGGCGGGGGCGATGAGCAGGTGGTCGCCGAGGAGGAATTCGTCGTGAAGGTCGCGGCAGAGCGGGTCGGCGGCATCCTCCCAGATGAGTGGCCGCTGGACGGGGGCACCGCTTTCGCTGGACTGCATAAAGCTGGTGTAGAGGTAGGGCAGCAGCCGGTAGCGTTCGCGGATGGCCTCCCGGCAGATTTGTTCGACGGCGGGACCGAAGGACCAGGGGTACTGGTCGCGGTGGCCGCTGCAGTTGTGGTTGCGGAAGAAGGGGGTGTACGCGGCGCACTGATACCAGCGGGCCAGCAGTTCCCCGTTGCAGTTCATGCCGAAGCCGCCGATATCGGCACCGACAAAGGGCTGACCGGAGATGCCGAGTCCGAGGGCCATGGGCAGGGACATGCCGAGGTGTTCCCAGGTGGAGACGTTGTCGCCCATCCAGTTGGCAGCACAGCGCTGAATTCCCGGAGAGCCGGCGCGGCTGAGGACGAAGGTGCGCAGGTTTGGCATGGCGGCGCGGAGGCCGTCGACGGTGCCCTGGGCCATGAGGAGGGCGTATTCATTGTGAAAGCGGGCGTGCTCGTGCTGGCCGTGTCCGAAGCGCATGGCCTCGACATCTCCGTCGAAGGTGGCGGGCTCGTTCATGTCGTTCCAGATGCCGGCGATGCCGCTTTTGACATGCTCCGCGTTGAGCCGTCCCCACCAGGCGCGGGTTTCGGGCAGGCTGAAATCGGGGAAGACGGTCTGTCCCGGCCAGACCCGGCCCACAAAGGGGGTGCCGACAGTGGTTTCGCAGAACAGCCGGTCGCGCAGGCCTTCTTCGAAGAGGGGATTGCCCCGCTCGTACTTCACGCCGGGATCAATGATGGTGATCATGCGGTAGCCCTGATCTTTCAGCGAGGCGATGAGGGTGGCGGGATCGGGAAATTTTTTGTCGTCCCAGGTAAAGACGCGGAAGCCGTCCATGTAGTCGATGTCCAGCCAGATCACATCGCAGGGGAGATCCCGTTCGCGGTAGGCGCGGGCGAGGTTTTCGACGTCCTGCTGGGTGTAATCGTACCAGCGGCACTGATGATGTCCGAGGGCCCAGAGGGGGGGAGCGGACATGCGGCCGGTCAGTTCGGTGTATTCGCGGAGAATGTCCGGTATGGAGGGGCCGGCAAAAACGTATTCCTGATACTGTCCGCCGGAAAAGGCGATCTGATGGCGGTGTTGGCGCGGGAAGTCGCAGTGACCCCGCCAGGGGTTGTCGATGAAATGACCGCTCATGGGGGCGGGCTGTCCGGGGAGGGCGCAGGGCAGGGCGGGATGATGATAAAAGAAGGGGATCGAAATGTAATAGGGATCGAATTCGGTGCTCAGGTTGTTGCTGCGCGGATCGGTGGCCGGCCGACCGCGGGTGAATTCCTCGGTGGCTCCGCCATTCATCACGTCGGTGTTCCAGAGGGTAAAATCACGCCCCATGCGGTTGAAGGCACCGGTTTTTTCGCCGAGGCCGTAGAAGGCATCCTCAAGGGTGTTTTCGCGGTGAAGCACGAACTGATTGTTGAGTTCGCCATACGCGAGACTGGCGCCGGTTTTGGGATCATAGGAGGTTTGCATCACCACAGAGCCGTCCGTGCGTTCGATGCGGAGACCGAAGGGGGCGCGCCGGGCGGTGAGGATCAGTTCGGGGGTGATCATCTTGATCTGTTCGTCGGTCTGCTCCAGCGTGAACTCCCGGGGGGACACGAGGTCAAGGGGGGCGGCCAGAGAGGCACTGGGTTGCGGATCAATCACGCCGCCCCGGCTGATGGCGATACGGAGGACGCCGGGGGCGATCACCAAAACCTGCAGCCGCTCGTGTTCCAGCGGGGCTTCGAAGCCGGCGGGCAGGGCGGTGGCGGGACCCAGGGATTGAAAGAAGTGAAGATTTTTGATTGGAAGCGGCATGGAGAGTCCTTCTGAATCTTGAACAAGGGGAAACGATGCGATTTATAAATGATTTTACAGTGAAAATCGAACTTTTGAGTCACAAACACTGATGTGTCGGATGGATTGGGTAAGGTTGAGAAGGACCTTATCCAATCCGTTCGATGTCATAGCGGTCGAGAAGGGAATCGTGACTGAGGATTTTCAATCCGCGCCGCCGGGCCTGCACGATCTGAATGCGGTCAAAGGGATCCCCGTGATGGGGGGGGAGATCCTTGACCCCGGCGGCGTCCTCCAGTTCGACGGAGAGGATCGAAAATCCGTTCTCCTCCAGGATTCGTGGGAGGTCTTTTTCCAGATCATAGGCCAGCAGGAGTTTACCCAGTCCAACTTTAATGGCGGCTTCCCAGATGGAGGCGATGCTGATGGTGCAGGCCCAATTTTCGTACAGCATGATCGCCCGGATTGCGGGGCTGAAGGATGTTCTTCCTTCCAGAAATCCAATCCAGGCGTTTGTGTCCACCAGATAGTTCACATGTATTCCCGGAATACATCAAGAGGCGCGTCGAAATCATCGGCCATGTAAAAATTCGGACTTTTGGCACAGCCAAATTTAGCCTGTTTGCGGCGTGCGGGAGGCGCTGTCATTTCCGCCACGGGTTTCCCGTGACGGGTAATAATGATTTTTGTCCCCGACGCCACATCATCCAGAAGTTTGGAAAAGTGGGTTTTTGCTTCGTAGGTTCCGATTTCTTTGACTGCATTCATAAGTTTAGACTAGTCTGGTCAGATCAGAAAGTCAAGGCGTGAGCCGGTGAATGTGGAGCGTTTGTGGGAAGCTGCCGCATTACCGTGAAAAACGGGAGCGGAGTGTGCAAAGGCATCCCAAGACCCGCCTGTTGCAATTTTTTGCCAGGATCAGGAGACGGTGACAACATGTAGACATGCGGGAAAGACCTGAGGGAAGGAGATCCGGTTTTCGGCATCCGCCTTGAGGGGGTGGGCTTGTCCCTGCCAGTGCAGGGTTCCGGGAACGGGGGTGTGGACGGTAAACTGAACCGCGCCGTTCTCCCGCCGGAAGTGGACGCGAATCTCTCCCCGGGGGTGGGGGACGGCAGCCTCCAGATCGTTCAGGGGGCCCGGACCGGGCCGGATCGCCACCCGGGTGAAGCCGGGCGCAGCGGGATGGATTCCCGCGAGGCCGGTGAGGGTGTGATAGAGCGGATGACTTCCCCAGCCATGGCAGTCGCTGCGCGAGGGCTCCGGGGCTTCCACGGTGGTGAGAAAGCCCTGGGCGTGGAGTTGATTCCAGAACTGGAAGCGTGTCAGAAGGGCTTCACTGTGTCCGTGAAGGAGGAGGGCCTCGTGCACATAGAAGCTGAAATAAACGGAGGCTCGGGCCATGTCCGGGGACGGGAGAAGCAGTGCATCCAGCATCGCGGACCGTTTTTCGGTATCCGCGAAGGGCAACAGAAGCGCCAGGGCCTGGGTGTGCTCACTCCAGTGTCGCTTGTCCGCATCATCGGCAAAGCGGTTGCGGTCGGTGCACCAGAACGCAGCGTCGATTTTTGCATAAACGGACCGGGCCTGTGCGCGCCACCGTTGCGCGAGCAGGGGATCGCCGGAGGCCTCCTCCAGTTCGGCGGCGGCCAGGAGGGCGAGGGGGAGATGGAGGGCGACAGGTGCGGTGAGTTTGCCGGTTTCACCGCCGGGAACGCCGTGTTTCCAGAACGGATCGTGAACCCAGTCGACAAACAGCCAGCCGGGAAGGTGCTCCGGCAATCCGCTTTTGTCGATACAGGCCAGAGCCATTTCCAGGGAGGACCTTACGCCAGGGAGGTGCCGGCGTACCCGGTCCGGGTCATCGCACCACAAAGAGAAATCCCGGAGGAGCAGCGGATACAGCAGGCTGTAGGTGGCGCTCATTTGGGGGGGCGCCGACGGGCAGCGTTCCGCAAAAAAGCCGTTGATCCAGCGGGAGCGGTCAAAAAGTTCCAGTGCGCGAGCAACCGGACGCGGATCTCCGGTGGTGACCAGCCAGGCGAGAGCCTGGACCCGGGTGTCGCCGAGGTACTGCAACTGTTCGTAGTAGGGACAGTCCACAAAGGTTTCGTGCACGCAGTTGCGCAGACCGGATTCGCAAAGCCGCAGCATGTCAGCGGAAAGGCCTTCGGACTGAACCTGCCAGCGGGGATGAAAGGGGTGTCCGGTGCGGCGGGGGCGCAGGTCTAGAATTTCCAACGGCTCCTTCTGCGTTTGCACACGGATCCGCAGCCAGCGTCCGCTGCGCCACCAAAGAATTTCGTCGGTTTGCTCCTCGCCGGCGGCCTGAAGTTCATCGCCGAAGCCCAGCCAGTATTTGCCGTCAATGGCGGCCCGGTGACCTTTGGGAGAGCCTGCATTAGGTTCCGGAGATTCGTAAAGAGATTCGGCCCATTCCATGGAGAGAACGGCGCCCCGGCCTCCCCGCAGATGTGCCCGCGGATATCCGCACACATAGTCCTCAAAATCCCAGAACAGTTCGACGGTGCTGTGTGCGGGAATGCGGACCGGTTCGCCGGAACAGATGCCCTGATATCGGACGCGGGCTTCGTTTCCCCGGATGCGTCCGCCTTGAAACAGGGTGCGGTCCTGTTCCGGCAGGGGAGACGGCTCACAGCGCCAGGGGGCGTGCATAATTCCGTTTTGGTCGTCCCATCCCTGATGCACCAGAACTGGGTCCCGCCAGGGCCCTATCCCCCGAGCTGCTTCGAGCCGGAATCCGCAGCCAATGACATGATAGGAGAGATTTCGGTTTTTGGGCAGGGCGGAGATACCGTGATGGGTTTGGACTTTCCAGGGAGCGGACCCGGTATTGAGAAAGCCGGAAGCTTCATTTACTCCTGCGATGGCGAAGCCCGGACGGACACTGATCTGCGCCAGGGGCGCAAGCCCCGGTCTCAGCCACCAGCAGTCGGCATCCAGACGGTGTGTGCCCTTTGCAAGGGAGAGTTCGTAGCGGTGAAAACTCCATCCGCCGGCTTCGGCCCGGTCGGGTCCGCGGCCGAATTCCTGTCCGTCGGCACGGAGAAGATAGCGCTGGTCGGCGGAAACATCAAAGCAGAGCGTCCGGTCCTCTTCCAGAGTGAATTCAAGCTCAAAGGTGACGAGCTGAATCTCCTGTTCGGTCTCCGGAGGGGGAGCCCAGATCCAGGCGGCGGAGTCGATGGGGTAGCGGCAGCGGATGCCGGCATTGCCGGGGGAGCGATCGGGAGAAAGGGGGAGGCGGGCCGCGGAAATCGGGGAGGGGATCATGACTGATTCCCTTAACAGACCGGGGCAGGCAGATAAAGTGAAACCTTAGATGCTGAGAAAAGGGATGATGCCAGGAACCCGCTGATCCTGCATGGACAGACCGAGTGGAGATGCAGGGAAACATGGTGGGCGCTGAGGGACTCGAACCCCCGACCCTCTCGGTGTAAACGAGATGCTCTAACCAACTGAGCTAAGCGCCCTGACTGTGGCGGTGGGCTATACTGGAAGGGGGGAGGGCTGTCAATGGGTGTTTTGATCTGTTTCGGATCTTTTTGCAGAAAGGGCTTGCTCCACGGGGCGAATTGGATATAACCCCCCTCCCTTTTTGCGCCGACTCGCGGCGTGAAAAGTTCAGTCATGAAGCTCTGCGGCGGGGAAACCCGGCGTTGTAAGAGCCAAGCATGATTTTTGGAAACCGAAAGGAACCCTATGAACGGTCAGAAAATACGCATTAAATTAAAAGCGTACGATCACCGTGTTCTCGATCAGTCCGCTGGAGACATTGTCGAGACCGCGAAACGTACCGGGGCCCGCGTCGCGGGACCGATTCCGATGCCGACACGCATCGAACGGTTCACCGTGAACCGCAGCCCCCACGTGGACAAGAAGTCCATGGAGCAGTTCGAAATCCGCACACACAAGCGGATGTTGGACATTATCGAGCCGACCGCCAAAACCGTGGATGAGCTGAAGAAGCTGAATCTCCCGGCGGGCGTGGACATCAGCATTAAAATTTGAGGAGGATGTTCATGAGCGCAATTATTGGTCGTAAAGTCGGCATGACTCAGGTCTTTGATGAAAACGGGGCGCAGATTCCTGTGACCGTGATCGAAGCGGGTCCGTGTGTCGTGGTGCAGCGCAAAACCGTTGAAACTGACGGGTATGATGCGGTGCAGCTTGGCTTTCTGGAGCAGAAGCCCCAGCGGTTGAGCAAAGCCTCTCTGGGGCGTTTCGAAAAGGCGGGCGTGACACCGCGCCGCATTCTCCGCGAGTTCCGCTGCGAAAGCGGCGACGGGGTGAAGGCGGGCGACGAAGTCAAAGCCGACGCCTTCAAAGATGTCACCTACGTGGACATTTCCGGGGTCACCAAAGGCCGCGGATTCCAGGGGGTGGTGAAACGCTACAACTTCGGTGGTGGCCGTGCCTCGCACGGGGGCAAGTCCAAACTCCGTTCCGGTGGTTCCATCGGGATGCGCGAGTGGCCGGGCCGCGTCTTCAAAAACAAGAAGATGCCCGGACAGATGGGCAATGTGAATGTCACCACGCAAAACATTAAAGTTGTGCAGGTGCGTGAGGAAGACAACGTGATTCTGGTGCGGGGCTCTGTTCCCGGTCCGAATGGCGGCGTGGTCCTGGTGCGCAAAGCCATCAAGAAAGGTTAAGGACCCATGAGTAAGTTACCCATTAAAGATTTACAGGGCAAAGCGGCCGGCGAATATGATATCGCGGACGATTTGCTGATTTATGACAAAGGCCTGCAGGCGGTGCAGGATGCGGTGGTGGCCCATCGCGCCAATCTGCGCCAAGGCTCGGCTTCGACGCTGGGCAAAGGCGAAGTGGCCGGCAGCAACCGCAAACTGTGGAAGCAGAAAGGCACCGGGCGCGCCCGGACCGGTCTGCGTCAGTCTCCGGTCTGGCGCGGCGGCGGTGTGGTTTTCGGACCCAAGCCCCGCGACTTCAGCCGCACGCAGAACAAACGCGAAGCGCGTCTGGCTTTCCGCCGCGCGGTGAGCGAAAAAATTGCCGCCGGTCAGATTGTGGTGGTGGAGGACCTCACGGTTTCCGCACCCAAGACCCGTGAGTTCGCGTCCCTGATGCAGGGGCTGGGCGTTTCCGCGCCGGCACTGTTTGTGACCGACGGGGTTCAGACCGACATTGTCCGCGCGGCCCGCAATATTCCGCGGGTTGAAGTGATCACCGCCGATTCCATGCACACCTACCAGTTGCTGCGCTATCCCACGATTGTGGTGACCCGCGCGGCCATGGCCGGACTGGAAGAACGGCTCCGCAAAGCCAAAGGAGGCAAAGCATGAAGCCCGCACATCAAATTATCGACACGATTCTGCTGACCGAAAAAGGCACCGTCCTGACCGAAAAGCTGAATCAGTACACCTTCAAGGTGTATCCGTCCGCCAATAAAAATGAAATCAAACAGGCGGTCGAGTCACTGTTCAAGGTCCACGTCACCGACGTGCGCACCATGAACCGCATCGGCAAGAAAAAGCGCGAGCGCCGCCCGAACTACGGAACCACCTCCGCCTGGAAAAAAGCGGTGGTGACTCTGAAAGACGGCGACACCATCGACCTTACCTGAGAAAGAAACGAATCATGGCTTTAAAAACAAGAAAACCCACGACACCCAGCAACCGGTTCACGGTGCTGTCCGATTTCGAGGGTCTGGACAAAGTGCGCCCCGAGCGCAGTTTGACGGAATCCAAGAAATCCACCGCCGGCCGTAACTCCGCCGGACGCATCACCGTGCGTCACCGCGGGGGCGGACACAAGCGTCTGTACCGCAAGATTGATTTCAAACGGGACAAAACCGGTATCCCCGGCAAAGTCGCGACCCTGGAATACGATCCCAACCGTACCTCGAACATTGCGCTGATCCATTACGCGGACGGCGAAAAGCGTTACATCCTGGCTCCCAACGGCCTGAAAAAAGGCGACACGATCCTCTCCGGTTCCGGTTCGCCCGCCAGCGTGGGCAACAGCCTGCCGCTGAAGGAAATTCCGCTGGCGACCTTCATCCACAACGTGGAACTGAAGCCCGGCCGCGGCGGACAGATTGTCCGCAGTGCGGGCGGTGCCGCCCAGTTGATGTCCCGCGATCAGGATTACGCACAGGTGAAACTGCCTTCCGGCGAAATCCGGCTGATTCATGTCACCTGCAACGCCACGGTCGGCCGTGTCGGCAACAGCGAGCATGAGTCCCGTTCCCTGGGCAAAGCCGGCCGCAAACGGTGGATGGGTATCCGTCCGACGGTGCGCGGTGTGGCGATGAACCCGGTTGACCATCCGATGGGCGGCGGTGAAGGCCGCACCTCCGGCGGTGGCCATCCCGTGTCGCCCTGGGGCAAGATCACCCGCGGCAAGAAAACGCGCAAGCGCAGCAAGACCACAAGCAAGTTCATCGTGAAACGGAGAAAGTAAGTTATGCGTTCCCTCAAAAAAGGACCCTACGTCGAAGAGAAACTGTACACCAAAGTTTCCAAGATGAACGACGGCGGCCGCAAACAGGTGGTCAAAACCTGGTCGCGCCGCTCCATGATTCTGCCGGACTTTGTTGGTCACACCTTTGCCGTGCACAATGGCAAAGTGTTCATCAACGTGTTTGTGACCGAAAATATGGTCGGCCACAAGCTGGGCGAATTCGCCCAGACCCGGACGTTCAAAACCCACGGGATTTCCAACAAGTAATTGCTGGTTCCTGTCTGAGAAAAAACCCGCCCCTGTGGCGGGTTTTTTTGTTTCATTACGGGGCTGCGCTCCTTCGTCGCTGACCCCCAGACCTCAGTTTAAGTCCCCGAATCGTC
Source organism: PVC group bacterium (assembly GCA_003565035.1). Taxonomy (GTDB): domain Bacteria; phylum Verrucomicrobiota; class Kiritimatiellia; order SS1-B-03-39; family UBA6053; genus PXAS01. The sequence continues at coordinate 11,017 of PXDP01000467.1, forward strand.
AAAAAGCATCGCAGATTCAAATGCCTCTTCTAAGCGGGCGGTTTTCAGGGTGACCGGATCGAAATGTGGCGAAGTATTTAGACAGGTAATTTAAAGATAGGTCTGTCGTTTAGAGGAACGCACGTTGATATCCACGTCACCGCCCCGCTTGTCGGGGTGGTATTCATATATACCTGTCAAAATATTACACTGCGTTCGGCATTCGCCGTCCGCTGGGCCAATCGGCGATTGGCGGTCCGAAAATTCTTGCACCCCGAAGCGGGTGCCCTCACCGTAGCCA
>PXDP01000419.1 GCA_003565035.1 PVC group bacterium
AATGGGGTGAGAAGTCAGAATGATGGTCGTCAGAATGATGTGGGGGAAGAAAAGGCAGAATAATGTGGGGCAGAATAATGGGGTGAGAAGTCAGAATGATGGTCGTCAGAATGATGTGGGGGGAAGAAAAGGCAGAATAATGTAGGGCAGAATAATGTGGGGGGGAAGTCAGAATGATTGACGTCAGAATAATGAGGGAGGAAGTCAGAATGATTAGGGAGAGATGAGGAGGAGTCTTTGTTTTATCAGGTAAAACAATAATTCAGTCATTCGTTCACGTCTGACGTTAGGCTGGGGAACGCGAGGTTTCCTTCCCGTTTTGGAATGGAGGGCGGGGCGCAGCGGATGTCCGTGGCGTTGCGGCACTTGGGGGGGCTGCGTCGGAGTTAGCCTCGTGTGCGACAGGGGGTGCTTAGGCGAGTGGGAGTCGAATTTGTTTAAATGGAATGTTCAGGAAAGTATAAATAGGGATTGATCCGGTTGGGTTTGGGTGGCATTAGCGGGGGATGAATGATTTGCCTGAGACACATGATGAGGTTCTGACCGGTTCTGTTGAAGCGGCGGTCCCGGAAACTTCTCCTGAAATGCCCACCGAGGACCCGCAGCTTGCCGCTGACCCGGCTCCTGTCCCTGCTGAACCGTCTGCGGCACCGGCCAAACCGGCGCGTTCGCGCACCGAACGCCGTGAACAGGCAGCGGCGGATGCGCTGCGGGGCCTGATTCGTGATTATCTGCTGGAAAAATGTCCGGATGCGCTGGAACAGCCGGAACCGATGACGTTTACGCTGAAGGTGGAGCTGATCCCGGGGGAGCCGGGGGAGATGTCGTTCACGCCGCATTTGCGCAAGCAACTGGGCCGTCAGGTGCAGACGCGCTCACCGGAGCCGCTCCTGTTTGAGGAGGGGGCGATGTATGATTTTCAGGAGGAGAAAACGGACTGCCGTCCGTCGGATCCGGCGGAGGTGTTTGCGGGATACGACAGCATGGGGCGTCCGCAGTGGACGTCGTACACGCAGTTGCTGCTGGATGCGCGGGACCCGGAGGTGGATCAGTTGCATCAGTCCCGCGGGCGGCCCCTGGTTCGGCATCAGCGGGGGAAGGATTTGAAAGCGGAACAGTTGGGTTCGTTCGGGAAAACGTCCCGAACCTATAGTCTGCTGGGTCAGGTGACGGCGGGCTTTTACCGGCTGCCGCCGGCGTTTGCGAAGATCGCGGGCGGTGAGAAGCTGGCGTTTACGTTCCAGGTGGTGGAGACGCGGGACGTTCACGGAAAACTGCGGCTGCGTCTGAACACGCTTGCGGGTGGGCTGTTGCCGGTGGAGCTGAATGATTTGCTGCAGGACCGGGATTTTCGGAATGTGGCGGCGGCGCGGGATGAGGCGGTCCGGGCGTTGGAGCGGGTGGAGGAAAAAGCACTGGCGGCTTCGGCGATGCGGGACAGCGCGGGATTTCAGTCGGCTATGCGGCGGATTCCCGGTGTGCTTTATGGCTTGCGGGACGGATTAGAGGGTAAGTCGCGCGGGCCGGGCCACGGAAATCCCCGGGACCGGAAACCGGCGAATGACCGCTATAAGGCGGATTTGCCTGAGGCCTCCTCCGGAGAATTTTTCCGGGATGCGGAGCGGAACTCCTGGGTGCTGGTGGGCGCGAGCGGTTTTGCACATGCGTTTCAGGATTCGGGGCGGTATGTGACGAGCTTTCCGGTGAATCCGGGGCTGATTGAGTCGCGGATTCTGTCCGAGCGCTGGCAGTTGGGGGCGGCGAACGCTGAGGCGGTGCTGGCCCGGGTGAAAGCGGTGAACGCATGAGCAAACGGGGCAAACAGTTCTGGCTGATGAAGAGCGAGCCGGATGTGTACGGGATTGCGGATCTGGAACGGGACGGGCAGGAGCCTTGGAACGGGATTCGGAATTATCAGGCCCGGAATTTTCTGCGGGATGCGATGGAGGAGGGGGATTTGGCCCTGTTTTATCACAGCAATGCGACACCGCCGGGGGTGGCGGGGGTGATGCGGGTTGATTCGGGGCCGGAAGCGGACGGCTTGGCCTTTGATGCTGACAGCAAATATTATGACCCGAAATCGGATCCGGAGGATCCAACCTGGATTCAGCGTCAGGTGGCTTTTGTGGCTGTGTTTCCGGACTTTGTGCCGCTGGCGGATCTGCGGGAAGATCCGGAATTGGAGGGGATGCTGGTGACCCGGAAAGGGCAGCGTCTGAGCATTCAGCCGGTGGAGGAGACTCATTTCTGGCGAATCTGCCGTAAGGGCGGGCTGACCAAAAAAGCGGTTTTGGAAAAAAGTACACAATAATTCATGTCGGCCCGCGTTGTTGGTCTATTGTGTCGAAATTTTTTTACCGAGGACAGATGATGAATAAAACAATGCGTTTCGTTATACCGTTTCTGCTGGTGTCACTGGTTCTGGGGGTGGGTTTTTTGCAGCAGGCCAGGGTTGTCAGCACCCTGAGCCGGCAACTTGAAGCCATGGAAGGCGAAAACCGTGGACTGGTGGCGGAACGGAACGGTCTGCGTGAGGCGAATGCGGATTTGATGCAGCATCTGGAGCAGACGCGCCGCTTGGCGGCGAATTTACCGGAGCCGGTCATGGAGCCGATGGCGATGCGCTTTGCGCAATTGCCCCCGGTGCTGGAGGAGGAATTTTATGAGGAGGTGGTGGAATTCGAGGAGACGGAGCGGGAACTGACACCGGAGGAGATCGCCGCGCGGGAAGAACGTCAGGCGGAAAGGGAGGCGCGGCGTGCGGAGTGGGCCGCCCGCCGGGAGGAAATGCGTGAACGGGTGATCGCGGAGACGCAGGACCGCCGGGAATTTTTTGAGCAGGTATCGCTGGAGGGGCTGGCGCCGGAATATGTGGCGGGTCATCAGCGGCTATTGGAGGCGATGGATGAGGTGGAGGTGCGCATGGCGGCCCTGGGGAATCCGGAACTGACCCGGGAGGAGCAGCGGGAAATGCGCCGGGAGTTGGGGGTGTTGGGACGGGAGTTGAACGGGCTGATGGGGATGCAGCGGGAGATCCTGTTGAATGATTATGCCCAGGCAATGGGCTTTCAGGGGGGCGATGCCCGGGTGTTTATCGATTCGATTGAGACGATCAATGAGATGACCAATGCCCGGGGGTTGATCTGGGGCGGCGGACGCGGGAGAGGCGGGCGGTAAGTGCAGAAAGGACTGAATAGACGATGAACGATTTTTCGCTGAAGGACATCATGAATGCACCCTTTGATTTGGGGGGCTTGCGGGTGTCGAACCGGGTGCTGCTTTCGCCATTGGCGGGGGTGAGCGATGTGCCGTTCCGGCGGATTTGTCAGGATCTGGGAGCGGGGCTGACGTATATTGAGATGCTGTCGGCGGCGGGGATGGCGCACCGCACCCGCAAGACCGACGAGCTGGTGGCGCGGGATCCGGCGGAATTGGTTCTGGGGGCGCAGATTACCGGGCCTTCCCCGGAGATTCTTGCGGAGGGGGCGCGGCTGCTGATGGAGCGGGATCTGCCGGTGGACACGCTGGATATCAATATGGGCTGTCCGGTGAAAAAAATTGTCAGCCGCGGCTGTGGGAGCGCGATTGTGCGGGATCCGGCCATGGCGGGGGAAATGGTGAGAGCGGCCAAAGCGACGGTGAATGTGCCGGTGACGGCCAAAATCCGCATTGGGTTCACGAAAAATCATTTGACGGTGGAGCCGGTGTGCGAAGCGCTTGCGGAAGCGGGAGCGGAGATGGTGATTATCCATGGCCGTACCCGGGATGACACATATGGGGATGCGGTGCAGTATGATCAAATCCGCCGGGGCTTTGAGGCGGTGGAGCGCAAGGCGGGCGGAAAAAAGATCTGGAAAATTGGCAATGGCAATGTGTTTGATGTGGAGAGTGCGCGGAAGATGGTGGAGGAGACCGGGTGTGACGGGGTGCTGATCAGCCGGGGCAGTCTGGGAAATCCGTGGGTGTTCCGTCAGATTCTGGAGGAAGACGGGACACAGCCGACGGTGGAGGAGTGGGCGGATGTGCTGCTTCGTCACATTGACTATCACTGCGCATTTTACGGAGAGGGTCATTATGCGGCGATCCGATTCCGCAAGCACCTGCTCTGGTATGTGAAAGGCTATCCGGGGGCCAAAGCGGCGAAGCCGGAGCTGAGTGTGATGGAGAGCATGGGGGCGATTCGGGATCGGATCAAGGCCTTTGCGGCGGCCCTGCCGGCGGATTTACACCGCTATCCGGACGGAGAGGAGCGCCGACGGGCTGCGGAGGCCGATCCTAAATTCGAAATGGACCGCGATTACGACCGCGGGGTGGAGCATTACGAGGCATAATTGCGACGGTGTCGCACTTGATTGCTTTCAGGTTCCCGCAGCGGAGGGGGGAATTAACAGGAAGGGCTCCGGGGCGAGAGAGGGCGGTATCAGAATTCGACGTTGATGCGGCGGAGTCTGAGGCTGTTGTAAACGACATTTAGGGAGGAGAGGCTCATGGCGGCGGCGCCGATCATGGGGTGGAGGAGGCCGAGCATGGCCACAGGAATGGCCAAAACATTATACATCCAGGCCCAGAAGAAGTTTTCTTTGATTTTCCGGAAGATGGCGGTGCTCAGATTCACGGCGGTCACCAGCGAAGACAGTTCGCCCCGGACCAGGGTCACGTCGGCGGCCTCGATGGCGATATCGGTGCCGGTGCCGATGGCGATGCCCACATTGGCCTGTTTGAGGGCGGGGGCATCGTTGATGCCGTCCCCCACCATGGCCACGGTGCCGTATTCGTCCTGCAGTTTTTTGACCTCGTCCACCTTGCCGTCGGGCATGACCTCGGCAAGCACACGGCTGATGCCGACCCGGCGGGCAATGGCTTCCGCGGTCCGTCGGTTGTCCCCGGTGATCATGGCGGTCACAATCCCCCGTTTTTCCAGCTCCGCGACGGCTTTGACGGCATCGTCTTTGACGGGGTCGGCCACGGCAATGATGCCCAGCAGATCCTTGCCCCGGGCCACGAGCATAGCGGTTTTCGCATCCTCTTCGAGACGAACCAGCGTTTCTTCAACCGAGCGGGTGTCAATTCCCTGTTCCGATAGGAGCGCACGGCTGCCGACCCGGACCTCCTCTCCGTCGAGGTTTCCTTTTACACCCTGTCCGGTGACGGAGGAGAAGCCGCTGATTTCCCTGGGGGAGATGCCGCGCGCTTTGGCGCCGTCGAGTACGGCGTTGGCCAGCGGGTGTTCACTGGCGTGTTCGAGGCTGGCGGCGGTTTCCAGCAGGTCCTGCTCCGAAACGCCCTCACAGGGGATGATATCGGTCACGCCCGGTTTGCCCTGGGTGAGCGTTCCGGTTTTGTCAAAAGCAATGGCTTTGACTTCTCGAAGGGTTTGCACGGCCTCCCCGTTGCGGATGAGAATGCCTTTTTCTGCGCCCACGCCACTGCCCACCATGAGCGCGGTGGGGGTTCCCAGGCCCAGAGCGCAGGGACAGGCGATGACCAGCACGGCGGTGGCGGTGACGAAGGCGGTGGCGAGGGGGCTCAGGCCCGGATTCACCCAGGGCAGAAACCCGGCCCCCCATTCAAGGATGGCTTGGTGGACCTCGGGGAAAAGCAGGTAACTGGTGAAGGTGAGGGCGGTCAGGACCAGAATGGCGGGGACAAAGTATCCGGTGATGCGGTCGGCAAATTCCTGAATCGGCACTTTGGTGCCCTGGGCTTCCTCGACCATGCGGATCACCTGACTGAGGAATGTGTCGTCTCCGACTTTGGTGACACGGATTTTCAGCATGCCCTCCCGATTTATGGTGGCTCCGATGACTTCGGACTCCGCTTCCTTGCGCACAGGATAGGATTCCCCGGTGGCCATGGATTCATCCACACTGCTTTCCCCTGAGACGACCACGCCGTCGGTGGGAATTTTTTCGCCGGGACGGACGATCATCAGATCGTCCACGGACAGGTCCCCCATGTCGATTTTCCGCTCTTCGCCGTCCACGAGAATGGTGGCGGTTTTGGCGCCCATTTGCACGAGTTTGCGGATCGCGTCGCTCGCGCGTCCTTTGGCGCGCACTTCCAGATATTTGCCGATGAGATGGAAGGTCATGATGGTGGCCGCCATCTCGATAAACGTCTGGATGGGCAGAAAAAAGCCGGCGAGTCCGATGAGATAGGCGGGCAAAGAGCCCAGACTCACCAGTACATCCATGTTGGGGGAGCCGTTTTTCAGGGAGCGGAAGGCTCCGAGGTGCACGTGCCGGCCAATCCAAAGCACAATGGGCGCGGCGAGCACTGCGGTGATGGCCAGGTAGCCGGGAATGGGGCGCAAGAACATATGCACCAGCATCAGCAGCATGATGGTGCCCGCGAGGATGGAGGAGGTGACCAGCCGCCGCCATGCCGTCCTGACGAGCGCTTCCTCCCGGGCGGCCTCCTTTTCGCCGGAGGCGGCCCCGTCCTGTATGATCAGGGTATAGCCGGCCCGCTTCACCGCGTCGGCGAGTTGTTCCGGGCTGATTCGGTCGGGATCATAGGCCACGTTGACTTTTTCGCTGGCAAAATTGACCTGAGCGCGTTGGATGCCCTCCAACGCTCCAAGGGAGTGCTCCACCTTTGCGGCGCAGCTTGCACAGCTCATTCCCTGTACGGGAAATTGTCGGGTTTGGGAGGCGGAGGCTTTCGGATCTTGTTTTTGTGCGTGTTCCTGCATGGAACCAGTCTGCATGACCCGTCTTGTTTTACAAGAGGCAAATACGTTCAAGCCCCATAGATACGGGCACATCCCCGAAGGGATGTTTTTATATAAAGATCAGCGCTGATAGCTGAGGTCACGGGATTCGAGGGGACGGGCGTACGCGGGATAGAGGGCCGGATCGGCCTCTTCCGGAATGTAGTGCCAGCGTTTGTACATCCAGCACCAGTATTCGGGCTGTTGGCGGATGACGTGTTCCATACTGCGGGTCATGCGGCCGGTGAGGTCGGCGACCGGGTTCTCGGCTTCGGGATCTGTGCGCAGCAGATCGTGCACCTTGACGGTGTATACACCCCGGTCATCGGGGACGCAGACGACGGTGATGACGGGGGCATTGGTTTTGACGGCGAGGGCGGCGGGTGCGGAACTGACCGGAACCGGCCGTCCAAAAAAGTCAACGAAAACACCGCCGTCGCGCGGACGGGTGTTCTGGTCGAGGAGGACTGCGAGTTTGGCACCGGATCTGAGGCCCTGCAGGAGTTTCCGGGCGGCACCCTGCTGGGGGATGATCTTTTGTCCGGTTTTTTGGCGCAGACGCACAAAGAGATCATCCACCGGCTTGTTTTTCAGGGGGGCGGCCACGCTGAGGATGGGCTGACCGCAGGCAGCGTAGGCCTGTCCCACGGTTTCCCAGTTGCCGTAGTGGGCGGTGAGCAGAAGCTGGGCTTCGTTTTTGAAGAGAATGTCGGTGGAGGCATCCCAGGTGATCCATTTCGCCATGCGCGCCGCGGGGTTGCGGGTGAACCAGATGATATCCAGGACGAGGAGGGCGAAGTGCTGAAAGCAGCGGCGGAGCAGGCGGTCTTTTTCTTCTGCCGTCAGGGTGTCTCCAAACACAAGCTGAAGATTTTCAAGGGAGACGGTGCGGAGCTTTTTGGAAAAGCGGTATCCGATACGGCCGCAGAGGCGCGCGAGAAAGAGCACGGCGGGGCGGGGGAGGAAGGGGATCCATCCGAGACCGAACACCAGGGCCACAAATTCAGGCCAGACACGATACCAGGGACGGGTGCTCATAAGGGGTGTGAAAAAAGGTGGTGAGCCGGGTGGGACTCGAACCCACGACAAAAGGCTTAAAAGGCCTCTGCTCTACCAACTGAGCTACCGGCCCACCTGATTTCGTTGTGCGCGAGTTGATACAGGCTCAGGCGGGGTTTGTCAAAGGACAAACGACATAAAATTCACAAAAAACGCCCGGAGAAAACTCCGGGCGGTTTATTCTGTCCTGATTCAGGATTGGCCGGGTTCAGCCACCAATCTGATAGCGGACATAGCGGCGGACGCTCAGGGTGTCGCCCAGGTCTTTCGCGGTCTTGTCGACCAGGGCCTGAACGGTGATGTCGGGATCTTTGACGAAGCCCTGTTCGAGCAGGACCACCTGCGAGTAGAATTTGGACAGTTTGCCGTCCAGAATTTTCTCGATGATGTTCGCGGGCTTGCCTTCGACCTGTTTGGCGTAGAGGGCGCGCTCGGATTCGACGAGTTCCGACGGCAGACCGTCGCGGGTGAGGGCGGCGGGCGAGGCGGCGGCGACGTGCAGGGCAACTTCTTTGCCCAGCTCGACGAGCGCGTCGGAGCCGCTGTTGGCGGCATTCTCGCAGCCAATTTCGACCATCACGCCGACTTTGCCGCCGAGGTGGATGTATTTGCCGATGGCACCTTCACCCTGAACGGTGTAGGTGGCGTTGCGGTTGATGACGAGGTTTTCGCCGATTTCGCTGACTTTGAAGGCCAGGTTGTCTTTTTCCGCGGCGGCGAGTTCGTTGTCGCCCACGGCCAGGCCTTTCTGAGCGAGGTCGGCGACAAAGGCCTGGAAGTTTTCGTTTTTGGCCACGAAGTCGGTTTCGCAGTTCACTTCGACCATGGCACCGGTTTTGCCGTCGGCGGAGACGGCAATCTCGATGAGGCCTTCGTTGGCGGCGCGGTCGGCTTTTTTGGCGGCCACGGCGAGGCCGCGCTCGCGGAGGAGCTTGATGGCCGCTTCCAGGTCACCATTGGTGTCCTGGAGGGCTTTTTTGCATTCCATCATGCCGACGTTGGTGATGGTGCGGAGTTCTTTGACTTGAGATGCAGTAATTTGAGACATGAGTTCAGAGTCCTCTGGGGTTGAAAAAGATTAGGCCTCGGGGGCGGTTTCTTTTTTGTCTTCGGTTTCTTCAGCGGCTGCCGGTGCTTCTTCAGCGGCAGGGGCTTCGGTAGCGGGGGCCTCGGGAGCGGCTTCAGCGACGGGTGCTTCGGGAGCGGCTTCAGCGACGGGTGCTTCGGGAGCGGCTTCAGCGACGGGGGCTTCTTCAACCACCGGTGCTTCTGCGGCTTTGGCGGCTTCGGCGGCCTGCTTTTCGGCGAGTTTGGCGGCGGCGGCTTTAATGGCTTCGTCGCGTTTTTTCTTTTCCTCGTCCTGACGCGATTTGCGTTCGGCATCGGCCTGGCGTTTGCGTTCAGCGGCTTCGGCTTCGGCGGCGGCGCGTTTACGGGCCTCTTCGGCGGCGTGTTTGGCGTATTCGTTGGAGGCGTGCTGGATGGTGTCGCCGAGAACGCCGACGAGGCACTGCAGGGCGCGGATGCTGTCGTCGTTACCGGGAATGGGGTAATCAATGATGCGGGGATCGCCGTTGGTGTCGACAATGGCGACCACGGGGATGCCCAGACGGCGGGCTTCCTGCACGGCGATGGCTTCGCGGACGACGTCCACCACAATCAGAGCGGCGGGCATGCGTTCCATGTCGGCGATGCCGCTGAGGTTGCGCTCGAGCTTGGCCAGCTCGCGGCGGAGGCGGGAGCCTTCTTTTTTGCCGGCCTCGTCAATGCTGCCGTCTTCGCTCATGGCCTGCAGTTCGCGCATGCGGCTGACGGAGAGACGAATGGTCTGGTTGTTGGTGAGCATCCCGCCGAGCCAGCGGTGAATCACGTAAGGCTGGTGAAAGCGCTGTGCGGTTTCCTGCACGATTTCCTGGGCCTGTTTTTTGGTGCCGACAAAGAGCACCTGACGGCCGCGCACGACGGTGTCGTAGATAAAGCGCTGTGCGATGCGGAGTTGCACCAGGCTCTTGCCCAGATCGATCACGTAGAGGCCTTTGCGCTCTCCGTAGATGTATTTGGACATGTAGGGGTTCCAGCGTTTGGTCTGGTGACCGAAGTGCACACCGGAATCGAGAAGTTCCTGCAGTCCCACGGACGGCAGGTTAAGGTCGTTCATTTCCATAATTTGCTCCAATTCTATTCGTCAGGGTTGTGACAATCCGCTTTGGCCTTCCGGGAGAAGAAAGGCACTCGCTTCCGCCGTGCAACTGGCGCGGCTGGGCGTGTGGATAGAGATTCAGGGCGGATTTGCAAGCTTAAAACGGCAAATTTAAATTAGCGGGAGAGGAGATTCTGTATTGCCAATCGGCTGAAATCTCCGCATACTCGCAGGCATGTCAGTACAGGGAAGAGCGAAAATCCAGAATGAGGCCGGAATTCATTGCCGGCCTTCCGCGCATATTGTGAAATCGGTTGCAGACTATCCGGGGGAGATGCGGGTGTGGAATGAAGAGGGGGAGTCGGACCTGCGGTCGATGCTGAGTCTGATGATGATGGCACTGACCTGCGGCACCGAGGTGGATGTGGAGGTCAGCGGAGACGATGAGGCGGCTCACCTCGAAAAGGTGATCGGTCTGTTAGAGACTGTGTACGATTTTCCGCCGCAGGATTGACGGAGGCCGGTCTGTTTATTCGACGGAGACGGCTTCCGCGATGACGCTTTCTCCATCGAAATAAAACTGGAGGATCATGGGGCGGCAGCAGATTTCACAGTCGTAATCCCATTCGGCAGGGACTTCCGCGGGTGAAGGGCCTGTCAGGGTGAAGCGTTCAAAACAGCTTGGACAGGTGACGGTACATTCAGAGACGGGCTGCATGAGTAGAGTTTACCAAAATTTCCACCAGGGCCCGTTTTGGGTCTGGTTGCGAATCGGCTCCCAGTCGTATGGGCTTTTCCAGGCCGGATCGCCCCGGAAGTACAGGAGAAAGCAGGTCTTGACCTTCTCTTTGGTCAGGTCGTCCTTGGCGCGGAAGTGCCGGGCCTCTTCGCCATCGCGATACTCCAGTTGAAAGGGCCCGTCGCCTTCGCCATATGCCTGCAGATATTCCTGACCGGACCGGGAAAGAATGAGAAACTCTCCTCGAGCCGTGTCGTCTGCGAAGGCATATTTAATAGTATCTTCGCTTGCGTCACTGATGCCCAGTTTACCCGCACATTCTAATTCCATTTTTTGCTCCTGTCATTGAGTTTCAGGCCACAGTGATGGGGTGTTGCGTTGCTGCCGGGTTGGGTATTTCCATCACAACAGCAAAACAATACACCATGTCAATGGAGCTCACCTTGTGCGTGCGGGTCCGGGTTGTCAATCGTAGAGGGGGTCAAAATTAAAGCCTATAGGTAAGTCCGAACTGGGCGGGGTCGCCTTTCATGGTCCAGAGACGGGCGGGGTAGTCCGGGGGCTCAAGGCCGAAGAAGAATCCGCGGGTAT
>PXDP01000485.1 GCA_003565035.1 PVC group bacterium
AGGGGATATTGTGGATCAATCACCGACAAGTTGTGATCACCGCTCTCATCTAAAAAAAGTACCTTCATTGGATTTCCTCAGGCAGCAACATAGAGAGCGGTTTCGAGATCGCGGATGGCGGCGCGGTAGGCGGTTTTGCCGCCGAAGAGCTGGACGATTTCGATGGGCGTGCCGAAGCCGCGCAGCGGATCGACGGTGAGGATTTCCATGGATTCGACGGTCTGTATGCCGCTGTCAGCGTATTTTTCGAGCAGGGCTTCGAGCACGGCCCGGGCTTGGGGGCCATATTTGCCGAAGACGTTTCGCTTTTTCACGCCGTCGGCGCGTTCCCGGCGGGTGAGCGGGGGTTGGTCGAAGGCGACATGGCAGATGAGGTCGAAGGCATCGAAATCGCGGCCGACCTGTTCGGCCAGTTCGTCGAGGAAAATCCCCTGCCCGGCCAGTTCTTCCAGGAGCGCTTTTTTCTGCTCGGCCCGGTTCCAGGAGTTCAGGAATTCATCCAGGCTGGCGTAGGATTTTTTCACGCTTTTGCGGGTGTAGTCGGTGAGGGATTCGGTGATGAGTTTGCCGTATTCGTCGAGGTATTGCACGCGTTCCATGACCACGGAGACGGGCACGTCGTCGACGACGTAGCGGATGGGCGCTTGGGGTTCGCCGTCCCCGCCGGGGCCGGTGGGGGGCGGTCCGTCGCCACCGGTTTCTCCGGGTTGATCGTCTTCTCCGGGATCCTCATCGGGCGGAACCGGGTCTTCGTCTTCTCCGGGCTCGTGGATTTGTACGGGGTCTCCGTCGAAATCGGGGTCGGCGAAGAGTGCGGTGGCCCGCTTGAAATCCATGATGGTGAAATAGAATTTGCCGTAGTCTTCGTTGATGCGGGTGCCGCGTCCGATGATTTGTTTGAATTCGGTCATGCTGGCGATGCGCTTGTCGAGGACAATGAGCTGGCAGGTCTGGGCGTCCACGCCGGTGGACATGAGCTGGGAGGTGGTGGCAATGACGGGGTAGGTGGATTCGGGGTCGATGAAGTTGTCGAGTTGGGCTTTGCCTTCGGGATTGTCGCCGGTGATGCGCATGACGTATTTGCTGTTGGCGGCGGCGAGGTCGGGGTTGGCGTTGACGAGGGCCTGCCGCATGCGTTCGGCATGGTCGATGTTTTCGCAAAAGACGATGGTTTTGGCGTAGCGGTCGGTGGCGTTGAGAAACTGGGTGATTTTATCGGCTACGGCTTCGGTTCGTTTTACCAGAATCAGTTCCCGGTCCATGTCGCGCTGGTTGTATTCGCGGTCCTCGATTTCGTGGCCGTATTTGTCCCGTTGTCCGGTTTCGGGCCGCCAGCCGTCCAGATCTTTGTCGAGGCCGATGCGAACGACTTTGTAGGGGGCGAGGAATCCGTCCTGAATCCCTTGTTTGAGAGAGTAGGTGTAGAGGGGATCGCCAAAATATTCGATGTTGGAAACGGTTTTGGTTTCCTTGGGGGTGGCGGTGAGTCCAATCTGGGCGGCGGCGTTGAAATATTCGAGCACCTGGCGCCAGGCGGCATCGTCGGCGGCGCTGCCACGGTGGCATTCGTCCACAATCACCAGGTCAAAAAATTCGGGGGAAAACTGTTTGTAAATGTTGCAGTCCTCTTCGCTTCCGGTCACGGCCTGGTAGAGGCAGAGGTAGATCTCGAAGGATTTGTCAACGGTGCGGTTGGTGATTTTGGTCATGGCCTGACCAAAGGGCTTGAAATCGTTGGTTTTGGTTTGGTCGGCGAGAATATTGCGGTCCACGAGAAAGAGGATGCGTTTTTTGGCTCCGGATTTCCACAGCCGCCAGATGATTTGAAAGGCGGTGTAGGTTTTACCCGTGCCTGTGGCCATGACCAGGAGAATGCGGTCTTGGCCCCGGGCAATCGCGTCAACCGTCCGGTTGATGGCGGTGAGTTGGTAGTACCGGGGCTTTTTACCGCTGCCGTCTTCGTAATAGTCACAGGTCGTCACGGTCTCCTGTGGCGGGGTGTAGCCTTTGGAGCGGCTAACCCGCTGCCAAAGCTCGTCGGGGGTGGGAAACTGGTCGAGGGGAATCTCCCGTTCGACCGGGTGGGCTCCCGGCGTGCGGTCGTGTTCGAGAAAGGCGTCGCCGTTGGAACTGTAGGCGAAGGGGATATCGAGAATTTCGGCGTATTCGAGCGCCTGTTGCATGCCGTCGCCCACGGAATGGGTGTTGTCCTTGGCCTCAATCACGGCAATAGGAAGATTCGGTTTGTAAAAGAGAATGTAGTCGGCTTTAAGCGCTTTCCCGCGGCTCACCGTTTTCCCGCGAACGATGACCCGTCCTTTGGTGAAATAGTATTCCTCCAAAAGCTGGGTCATGGTGTTCCATGCCCCGCCTTTGTCCTTGTCCAGAGCGGGGGTGATAAATTTGGTGCGGATATCCGCTTCGGTGAGGATCTTTTTGTTCATACGATCAGTTTTGATCTATGGTCTGAAAGAAATTCATGCAAGGGTCTTCGTCTGTTTTGACCGGTAAATATATGATTTGCCCCTCCTGTTCCGCGGATGGTGGGGGAGAAGAAGAGAACCAACGGATAGCTGCGCCGGACAACGGATGGGGAAGAGGGAGAGCCCGCGAACTTGCCACGACAAAGGCGTGGTGGACACGGATGCTGTGGGGCAGGGATCGTTTTTACAGAAGGGAACGAAGGGAAGGAAGGCTTTGGGGCAAAGAGGAGGAGGAGAATCCAACAGATAGCAGCGCCGGACAACGGATGGGGGAGAAGAAGGTGTCCAACGGATAGCTGCGCCGGACAACGGATGGGGGAGAAGAAGGGAACCAACGGATAGCTGCGCCGGACAACGGATGGGGGAGAGTGGGGAGAAGGGGGTAGAGGGTAGAGGTTGGACCGAAGGGAAGAGGGGAGCCAACGGATAGCCTTGCCGGACTGCGGTTGGTTACGGGAAAAGGATGAGTCTTTACTTTTGTGGATGCGACCTCTTGTCAGGTTTTACGCATTCCGTGAAACTGTACCCAGCTTAGCCGTCAAAATTCACCATCAGGCTCTCAAGCCGAACCTTGAAAAACCGTCAGAGTCTGCTTCCGGTATTCGTTCAGCGTCACGGGAAAGGGGAAGGGTTTCATCTGCCAGGCGGCGGGAAGGGGGGTGATCCGTCGGCGGTATTCGTCCAGCCGGTCGACCAGAATGCCTTGGTCAATGAGGTCTTCCTCGCTGAGGTTTCCGAGGTCGTTCACGTCGCGGAGGTGGGTGTTGAGCCGTGCCCGCATGTCCTCCAGTACCGGCGCGTGGGCAGGATCACCGGCCAGATTGTGCATGCAGTCCGGATCCTCAACGGCATGGTAGAGTTCTTCGGTGGGTTTTTCCGGCTGAAAAAACGTGCCGGTGGCTTCAGTCAAGGCACCGCGGCTCCATTGTTCCCGCATCACGCCCATAATCTCCTGGTTTTCCATGTAGGTTTGCGTTTGTGCCCAGGGCAGGCGGGGGGTGAAATTGCGGATGTAGTGCCAGTCTTTGGTGCGTGCGAAGCGGACACGGTCGTAGACCTCGTCCATTCGGTCCCGGCCGCCGAAACAGGTTTCGCGGGGGGCGGTTTTGTCCGGACCGAGAAAAACCTGACCCTGACAGTCTTTCGGAATGGCGGCACCGGCCAGGGAGAGGAGGGTGGGGGCGATGTCCACCCAGGCCACCAGTTCGTCGCACACGCTTCCGGGCTGGAGATGACCGGGCCAGCGGATGATCAGGGGGAGATGCACGCCGGCATCGTAGCACCAGCGTTTTTCGCGGGGAAGGCCCCGGCCATGATCCGAGAGGAAGATCACGATCGTATTTTCCATGAGCCCCTGCGCCTCCAGCCAGGCGAGGCGTCGGCCGATTTGGGCGTCGATTGTCGAAAAGGCGTTGGCATACCGGACCAGTTGTGTGCGCAGTTCTGGACAGTCGGTGAGCCAGGGGGGCGGGCGCATGTCTTCGGGCCGGTGGCGGTGGGCATTGCCCGCCTCCGGGGGCGGCGGGTTATGCCACTCGGGAATTTCCGGAAACATGCAGCTTTCGTGGGTGGCGTGGAAATTTTCGTAGAGGAAAAAAGGCTGTTCCGGTGCCGGTTGGGTGTGCCAGGCCTCGGAAGCATCCCGCCAGCCGTCTTGTGGTTCGAAGTTGAAATCCAGTTTGGTGTGCCAGTTCACGAAATATCCGGCGTCGCGCAGTTCCCGGGTGAAGGTGCGGGGAGGTTGGGCCAGGGTGGAGCGCATGTGCTGATTTCCCAGCGAATACGGGTAACGGCCGGTCACCATGCCCCCGCGGCTGGGCGCGCAGACCGGTGTATGAGTGAAGGCCTGATCATAGCGTTTTCCCTGTGCGGCCAGGGCGTCCAGATGGGGGGGGCGGGCAGCGGAATCCCCGTAACAGCCCAGATGACGCCCCACGTCCTCGCCCTGAAGAAGAAGAATGTTTGGTGGTTTTGGTTTGCTCATGACTCCTCCCAGGATGGTTTGATCTAAAAGGTGGACGTTCCTGAAGTTTATTTGCTTCTTTTACGCTTCGGAGCGGTCCACATGGAGCGGGGCGAGGAGGCGCTGGAGGTCGGTTTCGCTGAGGTTGAAGGCGGCGGCGTCGTCGGCTTCGATGAGGCCGGCGAGTTTGCGTTTTTCGTTTTGCATCTCGAGGATGGTGTTTTCGAGGGTGCCTTCGGTGATGAGTTTGTAGACGAAGACGGGTTTGTCCTGGCCGATGCGGTGGGCGCGGTCGGTGGCCTGGGCTTCGACGGCGGGATTCCACCAGGGGTCGTAGTGAATGACGGTGTCGGCGGCGGTGAGGTTGAGGCCGGAGCCGCCAGCTTTGAGGCTGATGAGGAAGAGGGGGATTTCGCCGTTCTGGAAGCGCTGCACAGGGGTGTCGCGGTCGCGGGTGTCGCCCCGGATTTCGACATAAGGAATTTTGCGTTTGGCGAGTTCGGGTTTGATGAGGTCAAGCATGGAGGTGAACTGGGAGAAGAGAAGGATGCGGCGGCCTTCATCGATGAGTTCGGTGATCATCTCCATGAGGTGGGCAAGTTTCGCGGAGTCGTCGGGGAGGGTATAGGGGTGTTTGGGCTGGAGGAGGCGCGGATCGCAGCAGGTCTGCCGCAGCTTGAGCATGGCGTCGAGAATGGTGAAGCGGCTGCGGGCGAGGCCCTTGGCGGCCATTTCGGTCTGAATTTTTTCGCTCATGGCGGAGCGGATGGTCTGATACTGGTCGGTCTGGACCTCGCTGAGCGGGATGGTGACGGTAATTTCGGTTTTGGGCGGCAGGTCTTTGGCCACGAGGTCTTTGGTGCGGCGGAGAAGCAGGGGGCGGATGCGGTTTTGCAGGGCTCGGTGCAGGGCGGTGCGGTTTTCCTGTTCGATGGGCTTGCGGTAGTGGGTGCGGAAGTCTTTTTCGCCCCCGAGGAAGCCGGGCTGAACGATATGGAAGAGAGCCCAAAGATCGCCGAGATGGTTTTCGCAGGGGGTGCCGGTGACCGCAAGTTTGAGATGGGCTTTGAGCGCGGCCGCGACGCGGTTGCCGCGGGATTTGGGGTTTTTGACCGCCTGGGCCTCGTCGAGAATCAGAATGGAGAGGGGGACCTGTTCGTAGAACGTCTGATCGCGCCAGAGCAGGGTGTAGGTGGTGAGGAGGATGTCGGCGGTTTCGATGTGATGCTTGTCCTCATGGCGGTCGGCGCCGTGCATGACCGCGATTTTTAGGTGGGGGGTGAACTTTCGGCATTCGCGCCGCCAGTTGGGCAGCACGCTGGCGGGACAAACGATAAGGACGGGTTCGTGGTCGGGATTTTCCTGTGCCTGCAGGGCGAGGAGGGCGAGGAGCTGAACGGTTTTCCCGAGGCCCATGTCGTCGGCAAGAATACCGCCAAGGCGGGTTTGACGAAGAAATTGAAGCCAGGCGAGGCCGCGTTGCTGGTAGGCGCGGAGTTCGCCCTGAAAGCTGTCGGGCGGGGTGAGGGGTTCGAGCGTAAGCGCTCCTCGGAGGTGGCCGAGGGCCTGGCGGAGTTCCTCGGGCGGGGTCCAGTTGCTGTCGGTGTCTTCGGCGATTTCGGTGGCGCGCCAGGGGTTGAGTCGGAGGCGGTTGTCGGCGTCGAGGGCACCGGCCCCGAAGAGTTCGTGGAGCTGTTCGACCATGCGCAGGAAGCGGGGGCCGGGAATGAGGACCCGTCCTTTGTCGGTCATGACCGGGACATCGGAGCGCTTCAGTTCGGCGCGGATGTCGTCGAGCGACAGCTTGGCGCGTCGCTGGAGAAAGGCGTGCAGGGCGGGCAGGAGGTTGATGCGTTCGTCCTGGATGCGGATGCCCTGTTCGAAGCTCATCCAGCCGCGTTTGGATTCGGTGAACTCGGCAAACCAGTCGGTTTTTTCGGGCAGGAGGGGTTGCGCGCCGCGTTCAAAGGTGATGCGCCAGCCTTTGGATTGGAGGGTGGTGAAGGTTTCGGAAAAAAGGGTGGTCCAGGTAAGGGGCGGGGCGGGCTCCCAGCTCAGGCCGGCTTTGGCGGTGGAAAACAGATCGCCGGCGGCGGGAGAGGAACAGGGGGCCATGCCGATTTGTTCCAGGGTGCCGAGGGCCGCCTGTTCGGCGCCGAGCATGCGGGGGGCTTCGACCAGTTGATCCTCGGAGAGGAAGCGGATGCGTCCGGGGCGATCGGCGGGGGGGAAGGTTTTGTCGCCGTAATGAAAAAGAGGTTCGGCGAGGAAGCGGTCCTCGCGGTCGGTTTCGACGATGTGAATATGGAGCCCGGGGATGGGGTCGAAGTGATCGAGAACGACGTGTTCGAGAGAGGGGGGCGGGGGGAGTTCGGCGCGCGGATAGCGGTCGGTGAGGGTTTGGAAGAAGCGGGAGACGGCGGTTTCGGGCATGGGCGGAGCGGTGAGCCAGGCCCAGGCGGCCTCGTCGAGTTCGGGCTGTCCCAGGGGCTGGCAGACGCCGGAGGGGCCGTGAAGGACGAGCATGGGTTTGGCCGGCAGCAGCACGGTGTCCCCGGGGAGGCGGACCGTGGGGGTGAAGCCGTTTTCGGAGGATTTCCAGGCGAGAGGGGCGTTTAAGGGCCGGGGCTCGAAGGCGAGGGGGCTTTCCGGATGATTCCAGGCGTAGGCTCGGCCGGTTTGCACGAGGAGTTCCACCAGGCGGTGTGCGTCGCGGCCACGAAACAGCGCGCGGACATCGGAACCCTGCCCCTGCATCATCATGTTGAGGAGCAGTTTGCGGTCGGCGGGTTTAAGTGACAGCCCCGGCATTCCTTTGTCCAGCAGGCGCTTAGGCTGAGCGGGATAGCGGGTTCCACGCATGGGCAGACCCTCATCGATCTCCATGCCGTAGATTTGCACAGAGAGGGCGTTTTCGCGGGGTTCCAGAAGTTCGTACACCAAAATCATGCGGTGTGCTTATGAAACGGACGGGATGACTCAATCTTTAAGTGGACCGGATTGCTCCTTGCGCATCAGCGGGGAATCGATGTGCCGTTGCTGGCGGAGAAGACTGGGTACCTGGTGAGCGTCGAGTGACGAGTTGGGGAAGTGCGGAATGCGGAGTGCGGAGGCGAAGTGGGCTTTGCGGAATAACTGGACGGAAGAGGCGAGGGATGCGTCTTTGGCGGTTCGGAAGGCGAAGGCGAAAAAGCGGGACGAGGATAAGGACGAGGGGGATGAGGATGCCGGGGGTTCCGAGGAGGAGAAGAAGAAGGCGAAGGTGCGGGAGAAGGCCCGGGCACGAGAGATGGCGCGGGTGATGGAGAAGTTGCGGGGGAAGGCGGCGGAGGGGTGAAGAGCACCTTCGGCGCGGATAATGGATAAGGGAGAAGCGTCCCGTGAGCGGGACTGAATAAGGGATGCAGGGATTGCAGGGGTGTTTGGCGGAGGGGCTTTAGGAGGTCCACTCGGGGGGAATGTGGATGTGTTTGCCGCTGGGGAGTCGGATCGAATGCGGGAACTGGTGGGTCCGATAAGATTCTTTGCTGAGTTTGAAGGATCGCGGGCTGAGGCGTTGGAGTTGTTTTGACACGCGGTCGTATGGAAAGGCGAAAAGGATCTGTTTGTCGGGGTGGGATTGTGCAAACGTTTCGACCAGAGGCGTGAAGTCGGAATCTCCTGTAAGCATGACGGCAACATCAAAGTGGTCGGCGGCTGCAAGCCCGAGGCAGGTGCAGGCGATGGCCACGTCGGTTTCTTTTTCCTCGAAGACGGTGACGAAGCGGTTGAGATCGTCGGCCCAGGCCTGGCGCTTCTGGAAACGGCTTGTGTGGAGCTTCACTTTGTGCGCGGTAAGGGCACGGACGTAGAGCTGATGGCGGCTATATTTTCCGGGGTCTTTGTGGCGGAGGTATTCGGCAAAAGCGGTGAAGTAGTGGATGGCGGTGCATTGGGCTCCGTTGCCGATGAGTTGTAGGGTGGAGTCGCAAAGGCTGGGGATATCGAGCCACTTGAGGGGGTATCCGGCGAGGTGCTGTTCGGCGGATTTGATGGAGTGGTAGAGGTTGAAGCCGTCGATGAAAAATGCGACGCGGGGAGCTGCGGTACTGGTCATGGTGGCAGGTGTGGAAAATAAAAAACCCGTAGACCTCAGCCTACGGGGGGCTGCGGGGCTTTCGGCTGGCGAAAGCGATCCGCAGGGGGGATACTTATTATTATGGGTGATGGGGGTTGGTTTGTCAAACGGTTTTTGCGGCAAAGTGAACGTCGAACATCGAACGTCCAACGTCGAAGTTTGAAGAGGAAGAGGCGGGCAGGATGCCCGCGATCCCGGGTTTGGTTGATTTTTTTTGCTGGGGTATGAAGGCCCCTTGGGGCGTAACCTGTTTGGAGATGCTGATGAGTGATTCGGTCGAAAAGATGAAGGGGTCCGGCGGAGGCCGGGGAGGCGAAAGGCTGCGGCGAGGATGTGGCGGCGCTGGCGAATTCGCTTCGTTTGGAGCGCGAGAAAAACGAGGTGCTTCTGGCGGAGGTCGTCGCTCTGGAGGATGAGCTGGTGAATCGTCAACTCGGGGATTTTGCGGTGGTAATGTTTAATCTCCGGCAGGAATCGGGAATGAAGATGCAGGCGGAGGAGTATTCGTTGATGACCCGTACGGATATTTGGCTTCGAATGGCGCAGACTCAGAGTCTGACGCCGCAGCAGGCCGATCTAAACGGCGGTCGTCCCACGTATCGGCCTGGGCGAGTGGTCGCCGGGCTATAAAGAATCGAATATCCAGGTGCTCCATCCGGGGGAATTACATATGGCAGAGAGTGTTTGCCCCCCAAAAACCGCCCTGATTCGGGCTGATTCTGAGTGTACGGGGGGAAACTGGCTAGGAAACGAGACCAAAGAAAAACCCTTGTAAACCAAGGGTTTACAAGGGTTAAAATGGTAGCGGGGAGAGGATTTGAACCTCTGACCTTCAGGTTATGAGCCTGACGAGCTACCTGGCTGCTCCACCCCGCAATGAAGTTTTTATAAATAGTAGAGTCTGAGGTGAATTGCAAGCAGATTGATCGGATTTCTTCAAAGTTCCTGAGGGATGCTGTATACGCAGTGTTGAAATCGAATGTCTCAGGGGGTTTTATGACGACTCTTTCTTTCCGCTCTTTTGGGTCAGACGGGAAGAAGAGGATCCCAGACTCTCGTAAACCCGGTGTGGTTGAAATCTTTGAGATTCCGGGTTGCGAATTCACGAACGCCGTGGTGCAGGAGCGTTTTCGCAAGCCTCACGTCAAAAATTCGGCGGCAGGCAAAGGATGGGTGGGAAGCAGAAGACCAGACCTCCTTCATAAACTCTGTGTCAAAGGGAACATCGACGGTTCGCCATGCCGGATTTGAACGAAAGGTCTGAATGACGTGAACCGCCTGTGGCGCGGTGAGGGGACTCTGGCAGACCACGGGGTTCCGGATGAGGCAGTAGAGTTCCAGCAAAACCTGTTCGCAGACGCATACGTCGTTTCGGGCTTGCAGACCTTCCATAAAGGTTTTGGCAGGCACATGCAGCGGGTTCGTAGAATCGACAAAGGCAAAGAGGATGTTGGTATCAAATGAAATCACAGCGGGTCTCCGGAAGAATAGTCCGGGGTGGGCTCAGCTGCAGTCAGCCGGCTCAGATGAAGATCTATCCGCCATTGTTCCTGTTGGAAGGGATCCTCTCCGCCAAGTGGATGGGGTGCGGGGAGTGTCCATTGTTTTTCAGGGTGTTGGGGAGTGGGGGTAACGGAAATCATATATTCCAGCCCTCTTCGAACCAGTTCGGCCATACTGATTTCGCGGTGCTCCGCAACAGCCAGTGCCTGCTGATATAAAATGTCCGGTAATTGGATTTGCGTTCTCTTCATGATGTAAAAAGTACATCGCTACAAAATTTCTGTCAAATACAAATCCCCATCAAAGGGGTTTAGGGTTGTGGCTTGATTCTTTTGAGGCTTTGGTTAGAGTTTCGCCTATGACATCTCCAGCAGCCCAATTTCAGTCCGAAACGGTGGAAAGCACCAAAGATTTTGATCACCGTCGATGGATGCAGGGGGCACTGGCCGGCTATGAGGTGACGCGGGGGGGCACAGAGGCGACGTTCGGTGATTTTGAGCAGGCCCGGCAAACGGCGGCGGCGATTAAGTGGGATGCGATTGAGGGGCTGGAGGGCTATCTGGGTCAGTTTGCCGACAAGCTGGAAGCGCGGGGAACCAAGGTGTTCTGGGCGGCGAACGGCTATGAGGCGGTGGACTACATTCTGGATGTCTGCCGGAAAAAACAGGCGAAAAAGATTATCAAGTCGAAGTGTATGACCACGGAGGAGATTCATCTGAATCCGGCGCTGGAACAGGCGGGCATGGAGGTGGTGGAGTCGGATCTGGGGGAATATATCGTTCAGTTGAACAAGGAGGCTCCGTTTCATTTCGTGTTTCCGGCGATGCATCTGAAGCGGGATAAGATCAGCGAACTTTTCGAAAAACATCTGGGCACCGAGCCGAGTGATGATCCGGAGGAGCTGACGATGATTGCGCGGCGGGTGATGCGGCGGAAATATTGTGAGGCGGATATCGGGATCAGTGGCGGGAATTTCGCGGTGGCGGAGACAGGGATGATTTCAATTACGGAGAATGAGGGGAATGCGCGGCTGACGACCTCGCTGCCGAAGGTGCACATCGCGGTGATGGGGATTGAGAAGGTGGTGCCGAAG
>PXDP01000183.1 GCA_003565035.1 PVC group bacterium
GATGACACCATCATTCGCGGCATCCGCATGCGCAGTAACTGGCCCAACAGCGACGGGATCGATCCGGACGGCTGTCGGCGCATGATCATCAGTGATTGTCATCTCATCTGCGGCGATGACTGTATCGTGTTGAAAAGCACCGCCGGGGACACCTGCGAAGACATTTGCGTGAGCAACTGCGTGCTGGAAACCCCGAAAGCCTGCCTCAAACTCGGAACCGAAAGTCTGGGAACCTTCCGCAACGTCAGCATGGCCAACTGTGTGCTCAAGGGGGATGTCGCATTCGCCCTGTATATAAAAGACGGCGGACTGATCGAAAACATCCAGGCGTCCAATCTCCTGGCGGACATGACCTCTGATTATCCGTTTCTCATCGATGCCATGCCGCGGGATTACCGGAGCGGCACCCCGGCGGGAACGATTCGCAATGTTTCCCTGCGTGGTTGCCGGGTTCGCGGGGCGGGACGGATTTGGGTGGAAGGCACGGAAGCGGACCCGGTGGAAAACGTGACCATTTCGGATATCGACTGGGATGTGACCGGGCCCATCCCCGAATCGCCGGAGCCGAAGCCCCTGGGCTCCGCCCGGGTCATCCTGGATCCCGACCGCCCGAAATACGAGGCGCAGCGGCGTCATCTTGTGGCCGTGCATGTAAAGGATTTGCATGTGGAGGGGATTCGATTGCACGGCGCAGATGCCGGGCGGGAATTGCGCGTGTAGGCGCAATTCGGCGGATTGGCGCGGCGAAGCCGCCCTGGAGTGCTGACGCGCCGGGAGGCACGACTTTAGCACGCTTCGGCGTGCCAGAGCTACAGCCTTTGGGGCCGGGGGCGAGTACACCGCAAATGCACCGCAACCGGGGGGGCTGTTGTGGCGTAGGTGGCAACATAAATCCGGGGGTACTCAAAAGGTTCATGCAAAATCTGCACGTGATTTGACGCGAATTTACAAATCCTTTCCGGTTGACTCTATTCCTTTTCATGTATGGATGGGGTAGGATATAAAAGAATAAACGCGGAATTCTGCAGATAAAGGTTATGAATATAATTTTCAGCAAATTTTTTCTTTTCGCGTTGGGCTGTGTTTGTTGGGCGGGAGGTGTCCCACGGGGATATGCTGACCGTTTTCGGGAATACACGGAACAGTATGCCGACCCCAAAGACGGTGCCCGGCCGCTGGCGGCCTCTTATCTGGGCGGCAGTGGCGATGAATACCTGATTGCGGGCGATTTTCTTCCCGATGGCACCCTGTATCTGGCCGGAAACGCCTTCGGTCCCGAATTGGAAATCCGGGGACATCGGGTCCCCGTTTTGGGTCGGGATTCCTCACCCCCTCGTTTTACGATGCCGATGCGCAACGACAGTCCGCAGCCGCCCAAGAGCTGGGAATACCGGGACGGGGCCGCATTTATTGTCCGCTTATCCCCGGACTATACCCGAATCACCGGGGGCATCCGCTTTCCATGGGGGGCCGGCGTGCTTACGGATCTGGTGACCGATGCGCGGGGGAACCTCTATATCGCCGGATTGGTCGGGGACAACTTTGATTCGCTGGGGCCTTCCCGCCGCTTTACCCATGAATCCTTTGAAGGAGACAAGGAGAGCTTTCTGGGTAAACTCAAACATGACTTCAGCGGTTTCGATTGGCTGCTGCGCTTTCAGGATCACTCCCACAACACTCCGCAACTTCGTGTGCTTGACGGAGGCCTCCTCAGTTTTGTGGGTCACAACGGTCTGCATGTCAACCCAAACGGCGAAATTCTGAAGGCCGCGCATGTGGGCGTGACCACCGGCTGGCAGCGCGGGGTGTGTTTCAGCACTTTTGCACAGGTTCAGGGGGACTTTCACCGCTCCAATACCGGTCGTGAACCGTGGCATCGGCCCTTTGTTCACATTCTGAATCCGGATCGATCCATGCGTTTACGGTTTTATCAGTTTCATAACCGCACGGTCGGCACCAATTGGAGCCGCCTGGTATCGGATTCGGTCATGCGCCTGGCCGCGTTTGACCGAAACGGGCAGCCGGTGATTGGCGGCTGGTCCGACGGCGGCAATTCCCTGTGGACACGGGTGCCGTATGATATGACCCGTCCGGTGGGTCCGGCCATCCGCGAGACCACGGGACGTAACACCGGACTTCCGTTCAGCACCTGGGGCGCGTGGGTCGGCTCCTTTCTCCACCTGAACCGGCTGGATTTCGAAACGGGAAATCCTCTGACAAACACGCTGTTCATCGCCTACATCGGCGGATCGAGAAATGTTCCCAGCTCCGTTCGCGGGGACAACCTGGATTTCAGCGTGGACAATGATCTTCTCCTCTCGGGCGGTTCCGCGTCCGGCCTGATCCAAACCCGCGATCATGTTGTGAATACACTCGACTACGGGAGTGATTACATTGGCGGCTCTTTTTTTGCCATTCTCACCGAGAACTGGGACAATATCCGCTATTCGTCTGCAGTTCCCGGTGCCGGTCAGGTGGATCTGCAGAGGCACTCCTCGGGCCAAAGCGGAACCTACCGCTTCGGTTCGGCCCGCGTGAACGGACGCACCCGTGTGGTCGCGGTCACGGGCGCGGTCCAGCACGATAAGTTCAAGCCCGTCTCTCCGGTGCAAAACGCCTTTGGGGGCGGAACGCTTGACGGTCTGTTTGTGGTGTTGGAGATGGACACCCTGCCGATGAGTCCGCCGGTGACCTTTCAATTTCCCACCGCCGCGTCCCGCGAGTTGACGATCGGTGAAACGGCTGAGACCCTCAGCGGACTCTTTGTGGTGTCTTCCGAACTGCGGAACAACGACAGCATCGTTTTCTTTCTGGACAGCACCGCCAAAAAATGGCCGCTGCAATACCGGGCCAATGCCGTTGGAAACAATGTGGTTGATGTGTCGGGTTCCGGGCGTTTTGCCCTCCGGGCGGAGGGAGACCGGGTCGAACTGGGCGAGGAGGGGAATAGCGGAAAAACCCGTCGGCTGGGCGGTCAGGACGGCGGCGGAAGGCCCTACCCGGACTTGGAGCTGCACGTCGAGTTGACCAGCCGCCGCACGGCGAGAGGCGTGATTATTCTTTGCGACCGCAGACTGGAGCGAAGCGGACCGCTTCATATGCAGGCCATACGGCCCGCCACGTTCGGAATGGCGATTACGGGCAAGTTTCAAGCGACCAAAGCCGAACTGGGGCTTTCCGAGTCCCCGGCGGATGCCAATGATATGGTGACGATCGGTTGGTGGGCTCCCGGGCGTCCCGCCCCGGAGGGTGCTGCGGTGGAGCGGGCATCAACGCCCGGTTCCCGGGCACCCGCCGCCCCGGGGGACCCGTAGGCAATACGAACGTGGACCAGTGCCGATGGACGAACCCTTGAGGCCAGGATGCTGCATCGTAACTCAAATCAGGTGACCATACAGCGTGTAGACGGAGCACAGTTCACCCTTCCCCTCGACCGGCTCAGTGCGGCCGATCAGCAATGGGTCCGGGAACAACGTTAAGCCAGCGCCGACGATTTCACGATTGACGATGCATTCCGGTCCGGGGGCAACTCAGCCGTGAAGACTCACCCGGCACGGACATGCAGGCGAACCATAAGATCCAGTTCGCGCCAGGCCTGCCAGGGATGGAGACCGGGGTGGGATGCGGCGGGAGCCATGTGGCCGTTTTTGGGAATGTTGTGCCAATAGCCGGTCAATCCGGCCGCGACGGCGGCTTCGAGGGTCCGGGGCATGTCATCCACAAGCGCAAACGCCCCGCGCTGGTTGAGGGCAAGGGGTTTTCCGCCGGGAATGTCTTCTTCATAAAGCACGTGATCCGCCCGGGGAAACCCGTATTGCTTCAACCAGGATTCGGTTTCTTCACGGCGTTTCTGCTTACGGGAGGTGATGTAGACGATGCGAACGATGCTCTCCTCTGTCCAGCGTTGCAGGACCTCCACGGCATCCTCCTCGGGCACGGCCAAGGAAACGCCGTCGGGAGGCCAGAAGGCGATGGTGTCGTCGATATCGATTCCGATCAGGGGCGGGGTCATAAGTTTTCCTGGATGTACGTGATGTCCGCCGGGCTGAGGCGCTCCAGGGGGACCAAAAATTCCTGCCGGTTGGCAAGACGAAGAACGACGCTGTCCCCACTGCGGCGGAGGGCTTGTGCCTGAATGACCCGGCCTTCAATATCCGTCCAGTTCCGGAGCGGGACCGTGGAGGGTTGGGGGGAAGGCTGATTCCATTGACCGGCGCGGATGAGAATCTTTTGAGCCTCGGCGGCATAGGCAAAGAGCTGGCGGGCCTGGGTGTAGGCCTGGTCGGCGGGCGCCCAGATGGATTCTTGTCCATGAATGTTCTGCTGCAGGAGGGCATAGCGCCCATTCACCCGGTCCTTCAAAAAGGTTTCCATTTCTCTGGCGCGGCCGCCGGGGAGTTGCCCGCGGAGACTCGAATTGCCGAGAACCCGCTCAAGGGTAATGCGGGCTTCGGCCTCCTGAATGCCTTCGAGCAGCATTTCAAAGCGGGTGGTGGCCAGAGCTCCCTTGGGGCCGGGAGCGGCGATGGCCCGGTTGTTGCCGGTGTGCATGCGGGGCCAGCCCCGTCCCTGGGCAATCAGGGTGCTGCCGGTCCGACCGGTTTCGGGGTTTCTTACGGTCCAGAAATCCAGTCCGATCCCGGTAATTCCGCGCCAGGGTCCTTCGGTTCCCCCTTCAGCGGCACTGCGATAGTTGATCAGGGGGCGGTCCGGGTTCAGCAACCCAAACCTCAGGCTGCTGATTTGCGGAAATTCGTTGTCCCATCCGCCAATCAGGGCCGGACGGGTCGCCCCCCGGTCCCGGAACGGACCAAAGGGCGAAATGTAATAACTGACCGTCATTTCGCCGATCTGCATGATGTCGCCAGTTGGTTGCGGATCTCCCCGGCCGTGCGTAAGCAGATACCAGCCCATATCCGGGGCGATGTCTTTGAAAAAGCGGACCGTATCCACATTCGGACGCTCGTCACTGCCCACGCCAATTGAGAGCCGTGTGTTTTGAAGTCCGAGCTGATCCAGCATTTGGCGCGTTCCCTGAAGGATGCCCCTCCAGAGGGGTTTGGTGTTCTCCGGTCCGTACATGGGCAGGGTTCCGGCACGGAATTCACCCTGATCATTCACAAAGGCAACCTCCATGGTGTCGGGAAGCTGGCCCCGACCGGCGATGCCGGGCCACATGGGGGTCCAGACAATCAGGGCAATCGACTCCGGAGGGCCTGCGACATCGAGAAACCGCCGCAGATAGCGATAGGCAAAGCGGAAGTCAGGCTGGATTTGCCCGCCCACGGTGCGAAAGGGGATATTGGCGGTGCGGCCGAAATATTGATCCGGGATGACATATAGATTGAGATGTTTCTGGCCCACCCGCCGCATGAGCCGGAACGAAGGCTCAAGGTAGTCGAGATGTGCATCGGACCAGAGCGGAACCCCGTAGTGCCAGGCCACCGCTTCCGGCGACTGATACAGAGAGACATGGGTGATCATGTCATAGGGATCGGGCATAATGAATTCCGCCACCTCCACCTCAAAAGGTACTTGATGGGGAACCCGCTGACTTGTCACTTCCAGAATGCCCTGATACCGTCCTGGAGATTGATTGGCCGGAACCCGGACGGTCAGCCAGACGGCGACGATGTTTTCACTGTCGACCGGGTTCTCCGGAGTCAGAACGTCAAAATCATCCCGCTGCCGTTCCTGTCCGGTGTTCTGATTGGTGGCAAAGCGCACCTCGAAATGTTCCGCTGCGAGCATTCCGCTCTGGCCGCTCCGGGACAGGGCATTCGAAACCCGGAAGGAAAGGTCTTTCAGTTGACGGGCCTCCGCTTCGATGACCACGGGTGCCGAGGCGGTACCATTCGGAGGGGCAAGCAGCGCCAGCGTCTCTTGCGCGCCCTCGCGGGTTTCCGCCCATTTTTCGGTGATTCCGGTGAGGGGATAGACCGGGGTAATGCGGAGTTGGGCGTGGACAAGGGTCCAGAGGGTCAGAGTTGAGAGAGTCATACGTAGTAAGATGTTCATGGGCGTATCCCGAAGGGTAGAACTGATTCAGAAATTGAAGTCTAACACGAAAGACCGGAGAAGAGGATGTGGATGAGCGTAAAAACTTTGTGATTGCACGGCAAATTTTTTTGACGCTATTTCTTAAATTGTTTTCGCTATACTGCATACACAAATCACCCGAAAAGGAGTAGGTTGTACAGTATGATAATTTCACGCAGAGTTGAGTGTAAGCCCGAAAAATCCGGGTCGGTTTTGTTGGTCACGATTTTGGTGGTCAGTCTGTTGCTGGTGATGGTGCTATCTCTGGTGGCCCTGGTCCGCATGGAGTTGCGCAGTGTGGTGGCGCATCAGGAATTGCTCCAGGCCAGGGCAAACGCCCGGCTGGCGTTAAACCTTGCGATTTCACAGTTGCAGACGGCGGCGGGGCCGGATCAACGGAGCACCGCCACCGCATCGATTGGCAGCGTGGGAGATGCATCCCTTCCGGATAACGGTATTTCTGTGCCTAATCCCGGTGCTCTCCACTGGACCGGGGTTTGGGGCAACGCCGCCAACCCGCGGAATGCCACCGATCCGAACGATGACAGTAAGGCCTCGTTTGAACCGGAAGTTCCGGTTTTGCTGAATTGGTTGGTCAGCGGAAATGAGTCGGTTTTGCATCTTGCTTCCGTCAACAATGCCGATTTCGGCAGGATCGTCGCCGCCCCGGAGGCTCCCACGGATTCGGAGATGTCCGGAGTGGCCCCCTGGGTGCAATCCGCCCCGGCGAACAGCGGCCCGATCCTGATTCATCCGGGACTGATCATCACCCGGGAGGATGGAAGCCCCCTGCAATCCGGGGCCACCTCGCCTCTCGATGTTCGTATCGCAGGACTGGACAGCGTGCTCCTGATCGGCGGAGACCGCCCTGAAGAAGATTTTGTGGCTGCACCCCGCGTTGAGGTCAACGTCCCGGACGTGGCCAACACGGTCGGCGGGTACGCCTGGTGGGTTGGCGATGAAGGTGTAAAAGCACGGCTGGATTTGCAAGAGGTCCTGGAGGGAAACGTCTCCATGGATCAGGCCGAGGGCCTGAGTCGTCCGGCCCAACTCGACCCCACGCTCTACCGATCAGACTGGGAAGCGGGCTGGCCCGACATGGAACGCCTCACCTCTCACAGTCAGCTTGCCTTTGCCCCCGGGGGCGATGAACTCCAGCACGACGGGTTTCATCAGTACACGATCTTCTCTCAGGGTATCCTGGCGGACAGTGCCAAAGGCGGACTGCGCAAAGACCTCACCGCCGGCTTCGCCACGGCAACGCCGCCATCGGAGATCGCCCTCGGCGAGCCGCTCTTTCTTCTCCCGCCGAACACCGCGCCGAACAATCATAGGGTTCCGGACCGCACCAATCTTACCCGGGTGCAATGGAGCGGGGATGCCCCGGATGCCGGAACCCTTCCCTCCTGGGGACGCCTGCGCAGCTACGTCCGCCTGCAGGACTCCATTCAAGGTCTGGAACCGCTTGTCCCGCCGCAGGTCAGCACTGCCGAGCGGCATGCGATCTTTCCGATCGCCACCCGGGTGCACTATCACGTCCATGCCGCGGTTGTGAACGGAAATGCGTATCTGCTCCACATGCCCACGGTCGTTTTTTGGAATCCCACCAATGTCCGCATGGCGCCGGCGGAGTTCTGGTTTAATATTGAACTGAATTATCATGGCAACCTCCCGTCCGAATTCGAGGCAGAGTTTGGCCGATCCTTTCCTGCCGTGCTGGCTGTGCATGGCCCGGTGTTGGAAGATCCTCCTTATTCAGGCAATACCAATACCATGTGGCAGGATGAAGACTATCGACGGGATCACATGGTCGCGGGTCGCGGGGCCTCCATGATCCAGGCTTCAGAAAAGTTGAGTTCCGCACCCGATCAGGGCTTTCGCTTTCTGGTGCGCATGACCGAACCCCTGGAACCCGGTGAGGCACGGGTCTTCAGTCCGCTGGAACCCATGGAACTCAGCACCGACCCCGCCGAAAGAGTGCTCATAGACGGATTCAGCGACAACACCTGGTTTTACGAGCGCATTTCGTTCGACCGGAGTATCGGCAGCAACCACGTTTATCGCCTTTTTATCTCCTGGCCAAATGAACGTCTGAACCGTCCTTCCCGGTATGCCTATGGCTTGGGGAACGATTTTTCCGAGGCAAGCCAACTGCGCCGGGTTGATGGCATCACCGGCCCCGGCTATCATAATCCCGGGGGGGTGGAACGTATCCTCAAAGAACAAGGTCCCGGTGTTAATGACCCCGCCTTCCATCCAGTGGACAATCCGGTCATCACCGGAGCCGTGAATTTCCCGGAAGTCCGAACACACGCCAATGATATTGGCAAAGCTTTCGGCCGCGAGATCACCAATTGGCTGACCTCTCTGAATCCCAATACTTCCGGGGGACAGGTGCCGCCCATTTTCATCCCTTTCGGATGGGATTACAAAATCCAAATGGCCCTGCCGACAAACGAGGGTGAGCCGAGTGGATCTCCGCATGTGCATATTCGCTGGCTGGGACAACACAATCCCCTCAGTGAAGCCATGGGTGCTCCTCTGACCGATGCCCAGGGCACCCGCGGATTCAATAATCATCCCTTTTTTCCCATGAACCTGATCGGCACCAATTCGAACCGGAAACGGATCTTTGATGTTTCTCAGGAGTTCCCTGAAAGTGAAGGCGCAACCTTTGTCGGCGGCTCGCATTATCTCACCATTCCGACCGCCACCGGCCGGCTCGTCGTACAGGACCTTCCCCGCCGGGAAACCGGCGTGCTCTCTCTCGGAGCCCTTTCCCACGCCAATGTGCACCCGCGACGGGGACAGATCTCCAGCGAAAGGGCCTACACGGCTTCAGCCATGCCCGCCTTTCCAATCGGCAACGCCCTTGCGGATCCCCGCGTACACCCCGGGGATATCGACGGTTTTCCGGATAACTGGAACAGCACCATGGGTCATGGGCCCTACAGCTACGACAATCCCCGCTCGGATGCCGAGAACCGCCGCCTGCATTTCGACCTCAGTTATCTGCTGAACCGCACCCTGTTTGACCGCTATTATTTTTCAGGAGTACCCCGGACCGGCAGCCTTGAAGAACCCATGGACAATCCTCTCATCCGCCCCGCCCGGGCAGGCACCCCTCCTGAAGACTTGCGGGATTTTGACCGGGCCGCGGAATTCTTGCGCCTTTACGGAGCCTTCAACGTGAATTCGGTGTCCGTGGAGGCCTGGACCGCGCTGCTCGCCTCTTTCCGGGGGCACTCCGTTCCCGGCGTGGGAGCAGAATCTGACCGGAGCCCCTATCCCAAAATGCTGTTCCCTCTAAGCGATCCTCTGGAAAATGATGGGCCCAACGACCTCACCTATGTAGCGGACCGCTTCCGGAACCTCAGCGACGACGAAATTTCCGCGCTCGCCGAATCCATCGTGGACGAAATCCGTGCCCGGGGGCCCGCCCTCAGTTTGGCCGGATTCATCAACCGCCGTCCCCGGTCTCTGGCCAGTGCCTCGCCCGCTGCCGCCGCCGCACTGAACCTTACCCACGGCAACATCAACAGCAGCAATCCGCTCGAACGCCGGGTGGGCGTGCAAGCCCTTTTGGGTGCCCTCCAACATGCCATTGACCGCGTGGAGACACCCTCGGTCAGCAATCCCGGCAGCGTCACCGGGATCAATGACCGCCTCCGCACCTGGCTGAATACCGGGGACGGCTCCGGCCACAGCAACAATACCGCGCTCCTGAACCAGCCCTGGATTCACCGACCTGCCGCCATTGGGTTTGAAGAGTCGATGGAACCCTCTCAGCCCAGCATCGTCCTGCCGGATATGCCGCTGGCCCTGCGCTCCTCCGCCGTCGGCATGCCTGGTTACCTCACACAGGCGGATTTACTTCGTGCTCTGGCGCCGGTGCTCACGGCCCGTTCCGACACCTTCCGCATCCGCTTTTACGGCGATCATGCCGGTTCCCGCGTCTGGGGTGAGGCCATCGTTCAAAGGCAAGCCAACTATCTGGACGATTCCGATGCCCCCTCCCTGCATCCCCGTCTGGCCTCCTCTCTTTCCCAACGCTTCGGCCGACGTTTCGAAGTGGTATCCTTTTCATGGCTCACGCCGGAGGAACTCTAATGCGCCGTTTTGTCCTGCTCTCTCTGCTTATCTTTTCCCTTTTCATTCCCTCGCCTCTCTTTGGAGAAGACGACGAAGAAGTCATCCCCCTGCAAAGCGTGACCTTTTTTCTTCTTGGCTCTCCTGTGAACCCGGAAAGCAGCTTGCCTGATGTGGTTTTCCAGTTTGATGATGAACGGGGCGTGAATGGCGTGGCCATGCAACCGGGCGGAATGGCGGGCCCCTTTCTGCGCCCCCTTCACCCGGAGTTTCATCTCTTTCGGGAAGAACGCATCCCCCCTCCAGCCGATGCGCCCCCGGACACCCCGCATACCGTGGTGCGTCATCCGGTTCACCGTGTGGAAATTCCCGTCACCTGGCGCAATGTCTTTCTCCTGGTTCATGTGAATTCCGCCACCGGACAGGTGCGGGGTATTGTTCCGCTCAATCAAAGTGCCGATGTCCTGCCGGAGGGTCATCTGGCCCTGATCAATTATTTGGATCGCGAGGTGAATGTGCGTTTGGGTGACGCCGGGGGTGATTTGGCCCCGGGAGGAAGGCTCCTGCTTCCCGCAAGGCGCCGGAGCGGCCCCCGCGGAGACATGGTCCTTTTTCTCGCAGGCGCCCGCGACAGGGATGGCGAAATGCAGGTGATCGCCTCCCGCCGTATTTCCGTCAATCCGAATTTCCGCCGTCTCGCACTCCTCCTTCCTGATTCCGGAGGTACCCTGCAAATCGTCGTCCTACCTCCCGCCCCGGAAGATCCACCCGATCTGCTGCCGACGGAAGGAGGAACGGAATAGAGTTGTATGGGTGGGTGATGGATTTCCCGGGGGGCAAGCACCGCCGGGCTACCGTCCCGGACCCCTCCGGGGTCCATGTGCGGGCGGATCGCGGCGGAAATGGGACTCCGGAGGAGTCCGGGACGGTAGCTCCGGGTGCTTGCACCCGGGGAAAACGGTCCCCAAAATAACACAA
>PXDP01000451.1 GCA_003565035.1 PVC group bacterium
ACATCCTCGTAGGCACTTTTGAAGAGGTCATAATCCCCGCTGACGTGGAGGAGGGATTCCCACTCATTGGTCTGAACCTGGGGCATATCGAGCATGAGGTTCCAGTTGACCTCCATGAGGCGGACGGTGTTTTCGACCCGTTCCATGTACCGGCTCATCCAGTAAATGGAGTCGGCCACGCGGCTGAGAAGAATTCCCGTGTTCATAACGCACCTCCTTCCGGGTTCAGCACCCAGGTGTCTTTACTGCCGCCTCCCTGGGAGGAGTTGACGACCAGTGAGCCCTCCCGCATGGCCACCCGGGTGAGGCCGCCAGGCAGAACTTTGATGTCTTTGCCGTAGAGCACAAAGGGGCGGAGATCCAAATGGCGTCCGCTCAGGGTCCCGTCTTTGAGGAGGATGGGCGAACGGGAGAGCGACAGGGTGGGCTGGGCAATGTAGCCCCGGGGATTGGCTTTGATGTGTTCGGCAAACGTGTCCTGTTCGGCTTGGGTTGAAGCCGGGCCGATCAGCATGCCATACCCGCCGGCCCCGTCGGATTCTTTCACCACCAGTTTGTCCAGATTTTGCAGGACATGGTTCCGGTCCTCGTCCCGGCTGCAGAGGTAGGTTGGCACGTTGGGAAGAATCGGGTCCTCGTCAAGGTAGTATTTGATCATATCGGGAACGAACGCATAAATGACTTTGTCATCTGCAACCCCCGGACCGGGCATGTTGGCAATAGCCACGCGACCGTCTTTAAAGACATCCATGAGACCGGCGACTCCCAGAACGGAATCTGGCCGGAATGTACGGGGATCAAGATAATCGTCATTGATGCGGCGGTAAATCACATCCACCCGCTGAAGGCCCTGGGTGGTTTTCATGCATACATAACCGTCGGAAACCACCAGATCGCGCCCTTCCACCAGTTCAGCACCGGTCTGTTGCGCAAGAAAAGCGTGCTCAAAATAGGCAGAATTGTAGATCCCCGGGGAGAGCACCACAATCCGCGGTGCCCCCTGTGTGTGAGGGCTGATGGAGCGGAGGGTCTGGAGCAGCATGTCCGGATAGTCGGCGATCGGGCGTACATTCATGCGGGCAAACACTTCCGGAAGTGTCCGCTTCATCACCATGCGGTTGGCGAGAACATAAGAAACGCCGGACGGACAGCGCAGATTGTCCTCCAGCACATAAAAATCGCCTTTCTCGTCCCGGATGAGGTCTGACCCGCAAATGTGTGCCCAGATGCCCAAAGGAGGATTCATGCCCTCGCAAGGCTCCAAATAGCCTTTCGAGGAGTAGACCACCCAGTCGGGAACAATTTTGTCCTTCAGGATTTTTTTATCATGATAGATGTCATCCACAAAAAGGTTCAGGGCGGTGATCCGTTGTTTCAGGCCCCGCTCAATCCGATCCCATTCCGGGGAGGTGACGACCCTGGGGACCAGATCAAACGGGAAAACCCGTTCGCCTTTGCCTTCATCGCCATAAACCTGAAAGGTAATCCCCATTCTCAGGAGGGCCGTTTCCGCCGCCTGCTGCCGGGCTAATAACGATGAAGGACCCATCTGTAACAGCGCATCACCCAGCAAGGACTGCTCTGGACGTATGCGCCCCTGACCTGCAAACAACTCATCGTAAAAATTTTCGGGATCGTACGCGAGGATGTCAGGAGAGTTCGGTAAATTCATATTTTAATTCTAGCACCAAAAATGCCAATGTGAAGAATTTCAAAATAATTATCCTAAATTAGATAATATAGTATAATTCAGGGTGAAAAAATAAAACGTAATTGTACGATAAGGATATTTTTACAACATTTATGTGATTTATTAGCTTTAAGGGGTTGGGCGGAGGGGTGCGGATGATTCCTCCGGGGAACTCTGGATAAGCTGAATCAGGCCCCGTTGCCGCAAATCGCGCAGAAAGCTAAGCAGGAGTGCCCGGGATTCCAGAGGGGAGAGGCGGTGTTCGGCGGCAAATTCGGCCCGAACCGCTTCCAGTGATTTGTGGCCCTCCAGCTTCTGCAGGACCGATTCGCCCATGGCATCAAGTTCAATATCCCGGGCACCGGGACGGTGAGAGCGTTCCAAAATGACACCGGAGGTTTTCCGTTTGATCTCACGGATGTCAGGATGTTTCACAGCAAACATCGCCTCCAATTCCTGCCGGGGGGTTGGGGGGGGGGGGGCGAAATTTATATTTTGTTCACGAGGCATCAAGTATAAATATAATATTCAAATAGCCAATATTTTAATGGCCTATGCGTCCAACTGAAGAATTAATATGATTCAGTGATATGTAGCTGGGGAGACTTACACGGCCATCTCTCCACAAACTGCGATAGTATATATCTGCATCCAGCACTCAAAAGGTTGTACCTTCATTACGCTGAACGCGAGGGCTAGTGAGTGGCTCTATTAGCACCATTAGGAACAAACCATGTTCTCGTTTCCCCGTTAGTGAGGGTTGCAATTACTGTAATTGATGTACCATAATTAGAGCCAGGATGTCTAAATCGATAATGGGGACGAAAGCCGTTATGAGTATCCCCAGCAAAACGACCTTTTTCTGTTCCAAAAGAACCACTTATTGTACACGACTGGACTTGTCCCCGAAGGCTGGAAGGCAATAAAATCACCAAACGACCGTCATTTTCGGAGGCAGGTTTCCACAAAAATTGTTCAGAACCATTTTGAGGCGGTGCCTGTTCAACGGCATCATTTGGATTTATTTCTGCTTCTCCAGCTTCTTCTCTAACTTCCTCTATAGCCTGTATATCAAGGTCAGTTACTTCGTTTTCAGTGGTAAAATCACATCCAAGAAAAAATGCACTTAAAAAGATAAAAATATGGAAATATTTAACATTTTTCATAAAATGAGGATCCTTTTGGTTGAGAAATTACCAGATATTTTCTATGATATTATCCAGGAATGTCAAAATAAAACATGTCATTGATACCAAAAAAATTTACGATGTGACAAAGAAAAACACAGAAAGCGAGAGCTCTCTGTGTTTGAAAAAACGTACCTGATTTTGACTCAAGTTACCGTTGTTTAATATGTAATACGGCCTGCGCCATTGGCAATGGGCCAATGAACCAAATTACCTGCGCTGTCGTAAGATACCACAAACACATTTTGGTATGCGTTACCCCGTCTGCTGAAGAAGTAATGCTCACGGCCACCATTATGAACACCGCCGTATCGTGCTTTCTCGATAATGTTTCCGTCCTGGTCTTTAATCCATGCTTCCCGGTTGGAATCCGTTAAGCTTCTCGGAAGCAACACAACAAGGTTCCCAGTAGATTCAGCTATTGGTTTCCATAAGAAACCGCCACCGGGCCCGCGAGTGCCGATCAACTCTTCCAGTGGAGGAGTGACAGGTAAAATTCTGTTTTCGGCGGTAGACCAGATTTTATCACCTTCAACAATGCCCAGCCATTCGCCACGATCGTGTGCCCAGAACCATTCCCCCCCCCCTGGGACCCATAACCAGCCGAACAGCTCGCTGAATACCCATCCATCGGAGTCTTCAGATGAAATAATACCAAAACGAGATGACCTGAATCGATTAGGTCCTAATTCTTGAAGCGTTCCCCATTCGAAAGTGTATAATGTGTTATCCGTGGCAATCTCCGCCCATGAATGGACTTTGGATAGCCATATGTAAACGTTATTTTCAGGGCGTTCAATTTTCATCCAATCAAATTTGTCGCTGTAAATCCAACCATTAAACGTTTGTTCGTTTTCACCAAAGTGAACCCAGCCAAACCTTGAGGTATAAAGCCACCGAGAATGCTCGCCCAGTTGTATATCACCAAATTCCCAACTAAAGAAACGACCATTACTCGCGTGTTGGATGAAACTGTTCTTTGCATGACTCCAAACGATGATAGATTCCTGATTGGCGGAAATGATCGATAAATCACCAAATCTGGAGGAGTTGAATCTCCCATTTTGAAGCGGGGTTAAAGGTTCATTTGCAAAGACAATGTTTGAATTTGCTCTAAGATTTGCGGTTCCAAGAAGTGCCGCCGAAACAAGCGCAGTGTTTAAAATTCTACTCATGACATTTTTGATTTGGGTATTCATCTTATGCAGTGTACTCAATGTATTTAGACTCAGGGTTTATGGGGAAACACATGTTACGACTAAGCCATGAAATTTTCTGTGTCAAGAAAATATTTTAGTGGTGTTTTCTTCGGCCCAGTGACATCAGCCCGTTGAACTCACGCCATCCATCCGTCTAGAATTGTGGGTCCTGGTTTCACAGTCTCCTCAATGGTGGTTACTGCGAAATGGGTTTTGAATTACGGACGCGGTTCAGCTGTGCTTCGGAGTTTATATAGCTGCCATTGAGTCGAAGGGGATTCAGCATCGGTTTTCACATAAAAGGGTGGCAGTGTGGTGGAGTCCTGATTATTGATGTTGTTAAATATGTCCGTGATATGATGCTGAACGTTAGATTGAAAGGGCGAACTGGGGATTAAAATTACGCCTCGTGCCAGATCCAAGTCCACCCGGGGGGGCTGGGACTTGGGGTCTCTGGGATTCCAAGGGAGCGGCAAACGATCCACCAGATCCCGCAGTGGGAGAGCCCCTTCACGGCGCAGGCGGGCAGCCAGGGCATCGGGCGCGACGACCTGCGCTTCTGGATACTGCTTCAGGAGCTGTTTCAGGCGGGGCCAGTTAATCTCAGGTTCCTCCTGATCCGAGGTCACCAGCACGTCGAAGGCCTCCACGCCCACCGGCAGTTTGTTCAGTCGGCCGGGGGTGATCGTCATGCGGATCGCGATAGCTGACACCGGCGGCCAGCGACAGTCCTGAATCTCAAAATAGCCCTTGAAAAAGACTCGTCCTCCTTCGATATACGAGGTTCCCAGGCGATGAGTGGTTTGTTGAAGCAGCTGTTCTGAGCCGTCGGGTAGGATGGCGGTGATCCTGTACTGATACGGGAGAGAATGTTCAGGCGGGGCGAGAAGGCGGATGCCCGCCACGGGCAAGGGCTCGGCAAAGCTCACGGTGATCTTGCCTCCCTGTTGCGGCAGTGTCCAGGGCCTTTCCATCAGGGATTCCACTCCGACTGGCTTGGATCGGAGTGTCATCTGAGAAGACGGCAGGGCGGTCAGGGATCGGGAGGGTGGCGTTGGCATGCGCATGACTCGGAAACGCCCCGCAGACCTGATCTCTGGAATCTCCACATCCATCGCGTCCAAAGATCCGCGCACAAAGGGTTCGAAGGCCTCGGAGAAAAAATAACCGGCGGCCTGCGAGTAATGCCATTTAAGATCTGCATCCCGGCGGCGTTCATCGTAGGAGGAGACAAATACGGGTTGTTTTTTGGCTTCAAACGTGAAAGCCGCCGCTCGGTGTCCCTCCATGCCGGAGCCGATGAAGCGTAACGCCTCTAGGCCTTCCTCCCGGGCGGCATCGATTACGGTATGGATATCCCGTTGTGCGGCATCGACGCGTTCACGCTGGACTCGCATACTAAGGGGCATCTGGATACACTGCAGAACCAGCCATGCCGTCCAGAGCACACCGGCGGTACGCTGGAGCCACAGCCGGTCACTGGAGAGGGCCACTGCGGCGGCCAGTGCCACCGACCAGGCATAAGGCACGATCACATAGCGGGGGACGTATCCTGACATCGGGTGCGGGAAATACAGCAGTGAAAAGGCGAGCAGAAAGAATCCCGATTGGGCGAGCAGCGGACCTAGGGCCTTTCGGCGGCGCGACATGCTGATAATGCCCAGGAGCGTTAGCAGCCCGAGACTGCCCAGGGTAAGCCATCGAAGCCAGTCTGCCCCGGCCTGCCAGGTCATCACCCGGGGTAGATCATAGGTTACCAGGGCCCGGGTACTGCGGCCGATATTCCTGAGGGAGAGAGAACTGAACAGGGGCGGGGAAACGGGATTTTGCGCCGAGAGTAGCAGCTGCGGGATGAGGGCGGTGGCAAAAGCCAGGGGAGCTAAAGCAAAAGGCATCCAGACTCGGGGCTCGTGACGGCGCAACCAGAGGAGGCGCAGCCAGCCGGTAGAGGCGGCCGCGAGATACGGTATGATCTGCAAATTGGTCCAGATCCCCAGAAAAAGAAGGATGCTGAAGCCCAGGGCATCGAACCAGGGGACTACCCGTTCTTCAAGTGTGCGCACCAGGGCATGAAGCATCATCAGCGAGCCGAACACGTAGGTCCCCGGATACCCACCGTAGGGCACGGCGGAATAGCGCAGCGTCACCTCGGCCGGGATCACTACCAAAATCGCCCCGGCTGCTGCGGCCCGAACTCCTACCGCGGTGCGCAGGATCCAGAACACCACCACCGGCCAGAACGCTCCTAGGACACTGGGGGCTAAGGTCATGGTGAAGCGGTCGGCGCCGAACAGGTCAAACACTCCCGCGACTAGATACGCCTCCAGGGCCCCCATATACCCCTGTCCGGTGAAAAACAGCGGACGAGCGCCCTCCTGAATATCCAGGGCCATCAGCCCCACTACCGCCGTGTCCAGAGTGGGGCTGTGGGTATGAAAAGTCCAAAGGAGGCGAAGCAGCAGCGCTGCAAGAAATAGTCCGGCGGGAATCAAAAAGCGGTTGGTAGTTAGGACCTCGCTTTTTGTGCTTTGAGTGAGGGAGGCGGATTCGGATTCGGGGTTGATACCAGAAGCGGACATTGGCAAATCATGGAGAAGTTTGGGCTGGGGGTCAAGGTAAAATCGCCTGCCTGCGTTCACCGGGGGGCAGGGTGCGTCCGGGATACCGATGTACGCGGGTGAGATGCTGTTTTTGGCTGAAGCAAGACGCAGCAATCTGGCCGCAGTTGATCACGCGTTTGAGAGGAAGAGGACGCGCTCGGTTTTGAAGTCACGTCTACGCTCCGCTACGGCGCGGCGTATTCAGGTGGAAGACCTTTTCGCCAGACCCCTTTGGTGGGGATGGAGGCGGAAAAGACAATGTTTTATTCCGAAGCGTGCAACATCTCGCTTACGACGTGATCCACTGCTTTCGTGAGTGCCGGATCCAGGATGTCAGCCAACAGGTGGTGGCCATAGGGCGCATAATGCGCAGTATCCCACCAGACCATACTGGTAGCCTCCACCTGGTTGATAATTTGCCGGGAATCGATCACGGGAACACCAAATTCATTGGCGATTTCAATATAGCCGTCGTAAAGTTCCTTGTCGGCCCTCAGGGGGGCTTCATGACTCATGGCTTCCAGGCAAAGGATAAATTGGATATTGTTGCGCTCGCAGGTTTCGAGTATGGCGCGGAGGGAGTTGAATAGGAGTTCGCGATGTTTTTTTTGAGACTCTGAATTCCTAAGTTGTATCAACCCGGCACTGTCATTCAGACCTATATCTGCAATCACGATGTCCGGATTAAATTGCAGGAGAATTTGGTCGAAGTAAATTTCCGCGCGGCTAATACCGGCACCGTTTACACCGGCGTTGTAAATATCCACAGGGTAGCCTTTATTTTGGAGCCGTTTTTCCAAAAGGGCGTCGTAGGTGGAGAAGGAGTCGGCCGCCCCGGAACCCCAGGCCTGGCTTCCTCC
This sequence comes from PVC group bacterium, assembly GCA_003565035.1. Taxonomy (GTDB): domain Bacteria; phylum Verrucomicrobiota; class Kiritimatiellia; order SS1-B-03-39; family UBA6053; genus PXAS01. The sequence goes on from PXDP01000451.1 coordinate 7,537, forward strand.
TATCGTGAAGACGCGGACGATTCCCGGATCTTTTTCGAGGCTGATTTTCTTTGGGCCGAATCGCTGTCTCCAAACATAGGTGCTGGCCCCGATAGCCCGGTTGTTGCTGTACCATGGGCCGCTGCCGATCTGGTTGTCGGATATAATTTCTCCTGGAGCCACTGCTGTTGATTTCGCGAACTTGTATTTCAGCGGGTTCTGGGCGGGAAGCAGGTCCCAGGTGAGAAGGAGACTCGCTACCAGCACCAACAGGAATACAATGTTGAAATAGAGGGGGGGGCTTTTCAGCTGTTTTCTGAAACCTGCCAGGGGAAATAAGAGTGCCAATGATGCGGTGAGCAGACCGATGTCGAGCCAGACGAAGCGAACCGTACCCAGAAATCCCCAACTCAGTGGATTCAAGAGGACGGCCCCGGTGAAATAAAGAGACAAGGGATAGAGCGCGAGCAGCGCGAAGCCGACCCTGTTTAGTCCCGTATACGTAGTGGTGACTCGAAGGAATAGCAGAAGAATCAGGAACGTAACGGCAAGAACGGGCAGGCTTGGGCCCTTCAAGGACAGCGTAATACCGGAATGAGATTGCAGCGGGCTTACCTCAAATCGGCTTACGGTCACGCTTGGCTCATAGGCCATAAGGCCGGTTTCGCCATATCCGAGCAACTCAATACCGGGAAGAAAGCTGGTCGTCCCGTTGAGTTCGATTTCCACACCTTTCCCCGTTGCCCGCAGGCGGACGGTATTCAATTGGTTCGGGTGTAGGTCCCCCTCTACGTGAACAAAAGGGGCCGGTTGTTTGTGTACACCGAGTGAGAGTCCCCCAGGGGTATTCGGAACTGTGGAAAGGCGCAACAATCTTCGCTGGAGGGCCAACTCTTCTCCGCCGACATCCCCGCGCGTATAGAAGCCCTGCTGCTGGTAGATCAGATCGAGCGTTACTTCACCGCGGGGGGTAAATTCGACGAAGATTTCCTGTTCCTGATAGGCTCTGTCGGGAACAAACAGCGGGTCTCCGGGAATCAGCTCCCGTGATGAATCAAGGGCATACGATGTGGACGGTTTGTCTCCGGGAATCAGGACCATTGCGTTTGGATCCACGTTTTGCATTCTGTTCCAAACGATTCGGGTTGCTCTGCCAAGCAGTTCCCCTTGTTTCAGTCCTGCATATCCGGAGAGTCCCGCAAGGCCGACTGCAAGACCGATCAGAACAGGTTTCGAGAAGGTTGGGGTGTGGTCGCGGTTTTGGAGCCGAGCGAGGACGATCAGGCCTAAAAGTTCTCCAGTCAGTACCGTCAAGGGAATATGCAATCCCGACGAAGTGTTGAAGAATGCAAGGTTTCCGGCCAGCAGGATCGCGAATCCCAGTCCGTCACAGTGTATGAAGGCACGCCGTTTTTCCTTAGGCAACAACGAAGTCAGGGCGGCTGTACGCAGGAGTCGCAGCAGACTGTACAAAACGGCCATAGCTACTGCTGCTGAAAGTACACGGCGGTTTGCCAGGTCGGGCTTGAAGTCCTCCGAGATTTTCCAGGTCCTTGTCGGCTGACTCGGATTCATAAACGTCATATCGACATCCCGTATGAGCACGGGGCTGCGAGCCCGGCCGGACCCCCGGAACCCGAAGTGCCCCCCGGCTCCCCGGTAAATGTGTGACCCCCGGAGTTGCTCATTTATATATAGCCGATAGGTATCATCTTCCCTTTCAATTCGGACATTGAACCATTCGGATGATTCCGTAACCGGGTTTGAAGGAAAAGGCGTATGACTTATCAGGTTCCCGTGGGGGTCGAATTCAAAAAAGCCGGATGGATAGCGCGTGGTACGGCTCATACGGATCCCCAGAAGAGCCAGATCTTTTTTCTGGAACTGGAACCAGAGGTAAGTCCCATCGGACATCGCGGCCCTGCACTCAAGTGATGTCAGTTGGGTTTGGTCGTTTTCGGGTTGATAAAAAAGAAGTTCTTGGAATCCTTGGTCCTGTCCGAGATCGATAATGCCGTTGTTGATGGGGCGAAACATCCATTCGTAGGTGTAGAAAACGAACTTACCCTGATCTTTCCCCACGATCCAGTTGCTGTTACTGAACAAATGGTTGTTGCGGTGGACCCACCAGTTGCTTAGAAGTAGTGCCAGCAGAGTCGCCTGTAGAACATGTAGAAGGACAAGTCGAATGGGGGTTTCGAATTTCATAGGTGACGCGAAGCAGTGAGTCGGGAGGTCCAAGGCGGGTGACAGATAGTGAGACTGGAGAACGTCGGGGCGTACGGATGCGGAACCAGGCACTAGAAAAGCGTGTAGATAAAGGGGGCCGCTCCCTGGGTTGCTGCAATCAGCAGGGCCAGCAAGGTCAATACCAAGAAAATTGGTATAATCCACCACGCCTTGTTTTGCCAGGCGAAGTGACAGATTTCACAAAACATTTTTCCGAGATATTTTAAAAAACGCATAGGGTTCTCCGCTTAATCGAGGGCGTATTCTTGTTTCCAGTCCCTCTGGTCTTCCCACTCGGGTTGATCAGTTTTTTTAAATAAAAAGGAGCCAATCACCAGAAAATCCATTTCTGTGCGCATGAAGCAGCGATAAGCGTCGGATGGGGTGCAGACGATTGGTTCGCCGCGCACGTTGAATGAAGTGTTAATAATAATACCGAAACCGGTGAGATCTTCAAACGCTTTAATGAGATCGTAGTAGCGTCCATTGCGCTCCCGGGTCACCGACTGTAAGCGGGCGGAGTAGTCGACGTGCGTAATCGCGGGCAGGTCTGAGCGTGGCTGATTGATTACTTCCAGCATGTTATCTATCATTTCCCGCTTTTCTTCGATACAACGCTCTTTTTTTACCGGGGCCACCATTAACATGTACGGGGACGGCTCACTGAACTCAAAAAAGTCCCCGGTACTTTCCTCGAGGTAAGAAGGGGCGAAAGGTCGGAAGGACTCACGGTATTTGATTTTAAGATTCATGACACTTTGCATCTTCGGAGAGCGGGCATCTCCGATCACCGAACGTGCGCCCAGGGCGCGCGGCCCGAATTCCATACGTCCCTGATGCAGACCCACCACGTGTTCCTCCGCAAGAATACCGGCAATCGTCGGTGCCCATTTTTCCGTGGAAAGTCTGGTGGCCACATATTTTTTTTCCGAAATCCAGACCGCGACCTCCTCGTCACTGAATTCCGGCCCCAGATAAGAACCCTTCATCCCGTCACGGGCACCATGCACAATTCGTTCCCGACTATAAATCTTGTGCCAAGCCAGCAAGGCCGCACCGACCGCCCCACCAGCATCCCCCGCCGCCGGCTGGATCCACAGATCATCAAAAATCCCCTCACGCAAGAGGCGCCCGTTCGCCACGCAGTTCAGCGCTACACCACCCGCCAGGCACAGGCGTCTCTCCCCCGTCATTTTTCTCGCATGCCGGGCCATGCTCAAGACGATATCTTCGGTAATAACCTGCACTGATCGCGCCAGATCCATTTCACGCTTCGTGATAGGCGATTCCGGATCACGCGCGGGACCACCAAACAACTCCGCAAATTTCCGAT
>PXDP01000313.1 GCA_003565035.1 PVC group bacterium
CTCGCAGGGGTTTTCGGGACTCTTTACGGCCCGGAGGCCTTCATTGCCAGCGGCACTGGGGTTTTCCAATGATGGCGGGGCACGTTTCCTGTATTTGTGGCAACCCTGATTCAGGATCCCGAGATGCAACAAACTCATTTGATCGTTCAGGGTGCCCGCGAGCACAATCTTAAAAATGTGGATGTCACATTTCCGCGGGATGCGGTCGTGGTGATTACCGGACTCAGCGGATCGGGAAAATCCTCGCTGGCGTTTGACACTATTTTTGCGGAGGGACAGCGGAAATACGTGGAGAGTCTTTCGGCGTATGCCCGTCAATTCCTCGATCAGATGCAGAAACCCGATGTGGATCACATAGAGGGTCTTTCGCCCGCGATTTCCATCGAACAGCGCACCGCCGGGTCTAATCCGCGGTCGATTGTGGCCACCACCACCGAGATCTACGATTATCTGCGCCTGCTCTATGCCAGCATCGGCATTCAGCACTGTCCAAAGTGCGGGAAGCCCCTCACACGTCAGTCGGCGGAGGATATCATTAACCTCCTTATGGCACTCCCGGCCAAAACACGGGTGATGATTCTGACCCCCTACATTGACGGTCGGAAAGGGGAGCATCTGGAGGTCTTTCAGGATATCCGCAATCAGGGCTTTGTGCGGGCGAGGGTGGATGGCAAGGTGCTTGAACTCGACGAGGTGCCGGCGCTGAACAAGAAAACCAAGCACAGTATCGATGCGGTGGTGGACCGGTTAATGATCGACAGCGGTGTCCGTTCCCGGCTCGCGGACAGTGTGGAGCTGGCCCTGAGACTGGGCAAGGGACGGATGACGGCTATGGTGGAGGACGGAAGCGGCGGCTTTACCGATCAGTTTTTCAGTGAAGATTTCGCATGTATTCCGTGCGGATTGAGCTTTGAAAAGCTCGAAAACCGTCACTTTTCTTTTAACAGTCCGTTTGGAGCCTGCCCGCGGTGCGCGGGTCTGGGGAGTCTGGAAATTTTTGACGAGGCGTTGCTGGTTCCGAATCCGGAATTATCGCTGGAGGAGGGCGCCATTGATGCCTGGAAGCGGGGAGGCCGCCGGGTGATCCTCTGGTACAAAAAACTGCTGCGGGGTGTCGCTGAAGCTTATGGTGTCTCCATGGACACACCCTACGCCAAACTTCCGGTCAAATTCCGGCGGGTTTTGATGGAGGGGTCCGGGGATGAAATTGTGGAAATGAGTCTGTACCGCGGCGGGCGAAAGTTGAAATACGACAAGCCGTTTGAGGGGGTGATCCCGAACCTGGAGCGGCGGATGCGGGAGACCGAAAGCGACTACACCCGGCAACGGCTGCGTGAATACATGGCCCGCAAGCCCTGCCCGGCCTGTGGCGGAGCCCGTTTGAAAGAAGCTTCGCTCGCCTGCACCGTGGCCGGAAAGAATATTCACGACGTGTGTACGCTTTCGGTGAAATATGCTTTGGCTTTCTTCGATGGTTTGACTCTTGGTGAAACCGAGGCGCGCATTGTGAAGGAGGTCTTGAAGGAAATTCAGCACCGGCTCCGCTTTTTGAATGATGTGGGGCTGGAGTACCTGACCCTGGACCGGGAAAGCGGCAGTCTCTCCGGCGGGGAGGCGCAGCGGATTCGTTTGGCTTCACAGGTCGGTTCGGGGTTGATGGGGGTGCTGTATGTGCTCGATGAACCCAGTATCGGGTTGCATCAACGGGACAACCTCAAGCTGATTCATACGATGAAAGGCCTGCGGGACAGTGGCAATACCGTACTGGTGGTGGAGCATGACGAGGAGACGATCCGCGAAGCCGATTATGTGATCGACATGGGGCCGCTCGCGGGACGACACGGCGGTGAGGTGGTTTTTTCCGGGCTGCCGAAGGATTTGTTGAACGCCAAGAGGTCGCTGACGGCGGATTATTTAACTGGGAAGCGGAAAATCACGGTTCCTGAAACCCGGAAGAAACCCGGACGGAAAGCCGTGACGATTCAGGGCGCCTCTGAAAACAATCTGAAGGGCGTGGATGTGAAGATACCCCTCGGAATCTTTACCTGTGTGACGGGGGTGAGCGGAAGTGGCAAATCGACCCTGGTGGATCAAATCCTGAAGCGGGCGCTGTTTCAGAAATTCTACGGGTCCAAGGACCTGCCCGGAAAGCACCGGAAAATCAACGGACTGCAGCATATCGACAAGGTGATTGTGATTGATCAAAGCCCGATCGGGCGCACCCCGCGCTCGAATCCGGCCACCTATACGGGGGCGTTCAATCTCATTCGTGACCTGTTTGCCAAACTTCCGGCCAGTCAGGTGCGGGGCTATGGTCCGGGACGTTTCAGTTTTAATGTGAAAGGCGGCCGCTGCGAGAGCTGTAAAGGCGATGGTCTGCGGCGGATTGAAATGCATTTTCTGCCGGATGTCTATGTGACCTGTGAGGTGTGCGAAGGCCGCCGTTACAACCGGGAGACACTGGAGGTTCGATACAAGGGCCGGAACATTTCGGATGTGCTGGACATGACGGTTGAGGATGCGCTGGTCTTTTTTGAGAAGGTTCCAGGGCTGCAGCGGAAATTGCAGACCCTTGTGGACGTGGGCCTGGGGTATTTGCAGGTGGGACAGCCGGCCACAACTCTCTCCGGCGGTGAGGCCCAGCGCGTAAAACTGGCCACGGAACTCAGTAAACGTGATACGGGAAATACCCTTTATATTCTGGATGAGCCGACCACCGGCCTTCATTTCGCCGATGTGGACAAACTCCTGGAGGTGTTGCTGCGTTTACGGGATGCGGGAAATTCGCTGCTGGTGATTGAACATAATCTTGATGTGATCAAAACCGCTGACTGGATTCTCGATCTGGGTCCGGAAGGCGGCGAGGGCGGGGGGGAACTGATCGCGGCGGGCACTCCGGAGGAGGTCGCGCGGGTGAAAGAATCCTACACAGGCCGATTTCTGGCGGAAATGTTATGAGTCCCGGCTTTTACAAATCAGGGATTCGGGCGTAAGCTGGGATATGATGAAAAAAACGTTTCCCCATCGTCTGTCGAGGCTTGTCCTGGGTGCTCTGGTGTTTCTGGGGCTTCTCCGGGCGGCAGAACTGCTCTCAGATAACAGTGCGGCCCGGGTCCGTGATTCGGAGGCCTTCGAGCAAATTGCGCGTTTCACCCTTGCGTTGGAGCAAGTTAGACAGTTGTATGTGGAGTCGGGAGAACCTATTTCGTATGAGGTGCTGATCGACGGCGCGATAGAGGGGATGATGAATCAGTTGGACCGGTACAGCGGGTTCTTGGGAGGGAGTGAAAATGAAGCCCTGCAGTCGGAAACGCAGGGACGCTTTGGCGGCGTGGGCATTGTGATCAGCCTGGAGGATGGCTGGCTTACGGTGGTCTCTCCGATGGAGGGGACTCCGGGCTGGGACGCGGGGCTGCTGACGGATGACCGAATTCTGGAAATTGACGGGGAGTCGACGCGCGGGATTTCTCTGCGGGGCGCGGTTGATCTGCTGCGCGGGGAGCCCGGAACACCGGTATCGTTGAAAATCGGGAGGCCCTCTGAAGGTGTTCGTCTGGATGTTACGTTAATCCGGGCGGTGATTGAACCGCGGACGGTGCAGGCACACCGCATGCTTGAGGGCGGCATTGGCTACATTCGGGTGACCTCGTTTGCGGAGCCGACGCCCCGGATGCTGCGTGAGGAGCTGAACCGGCTCCGCCGTAACCGTCCTGAAGGGTTGATCCTGGATCTGCGTGGAAATCCCGGGGGGCTGTTCTCTGCGGCCGTGGAGGTCGCCGGGCTTTTTCTGCCCACCGGCACATTGGTCGTGTACACCGAGGGACGCGGAGAGGAGGGCACCCGGCGCCGGGAGTATGTCTCCCGCGGCCGACGGCAGGATGTGGACCTTCCGATGGTCGTGCTGATCAATGGTGGCAGTGCCAGCGCCTCTGAAATCGTGGCGGGGGCACTCCGGGATCACGGCCGGGCAACGCTGGTCGGGGCGCCCAGTTTCGGGAAAGGATCGGTACAGAGCGTGGTTCCGTTGAGGGATGGAAGCGCGATCCGGCTGACGACAGCCATTTATTTTACACCGAAAGGGCATCAGATTCATGAACAGGGGCTGGAGCCGGACGAACTCGTTTCGTTTCCGCTGAGGCTTTGGGCCTCGGCCCAGCGCCAAGCCTCCAGAGGCGAATGGGCCTGGGAGGAGGACCCGCAGGTCCGCAGGGCTTTGGAGGTCTTGACGGGTGTGTCACCGGAGCCTTCCGGTACGGATACTGGGGTGGAGGATGATGAACGTCCTGGGAATTGAAAGCTCATGTGATGAAACCGCGGCGGCGGTCGTCTCCTCTCCGCTTCAGGTCCGGAGTTCCGTGGTGGCTTCACAGATTGCCGCTCACCGCGTGCATGGCGGGGTGGTGCCCGAGTTGGCGGCCCGGTCTCATCTGGAGGCTTTGCAGCCGGTGCTGTCCACGGCAGTGGAGGAGTCGGGGTTGAGGTGGACGGACATCGATGCGCTCGCTGTGACGCAGGGGCCGGGCTTGTCGAGTTCGCTTCTGATGGGGATGGGGGCTGCCAGAGCACTCTCGGCACGTCTTGGCGTGCCCCTCATTCCGGTGCATCATATGGAAGGGCATTTGCTCAGCTTTTTTCTGTCCCCGGAGGCGCCGCCTCCTCAGGCCGTCTGTCCTTTGCTGGTTTTGCTGGTCACCGGGGGACATACCGCACTGATCCGTATGAATGCGCCGGGGGACTATCAGGTCCTGGGCCGTTCGATTGATGATGCGGCGGGCGAAGCCCTGGACAAAGGTGCCCGTTTACTGGGATTGCCGTATCCCGGCGGACCCGAAATTGAAAAGCTGGCGCGGGAAGGGAATGGTGAAGCGGTCCCGTTTCCCAGAGGTCTGCCCAACAGCACTTCGGCGCTGGAACGTGGCGGGGCTTATGCTTTCAGTTTCAGCGGATTGAAAACTGCATTACGATACTATGTGGAGGGAAATCCGGAGACTTCGAAGGCAGATGTGGCGGCCTCCTATCAGACTGCAGTGATGGGCGCATTGTCCACCCGGGTGGATCAGGCCTTGAAGCAAGAATCCGGGATCCGCGGCGTGGCCTGCGTGGGCGGGGTTGCCAAAAACGACTATTTGCGGGATACGCTCCTCGCGGTCGTCCGCAGGCACAAGGCGGAGCTGCATACGGTTCCGTTGCAGTACTGCACCGACAACGCGGCCATGATCGCCGCTGTACCGCTGTTGCGGAGTCTGGAGTCCTCCACGTCTGTGCCTGCGGTTTCGCCCAATCTGCAACTCAACGGCTTGCAGTTGCGGTAGACGTTTATCCTTTCACCGCACCGGCGGCGAGGCCCTTCACGAAGGTCTTCATGGTGAAAAGGAACATGATGACCAGGGGTATGGAACTGATGGCGAAACCGGCCATCATTTGCCCGTATTCTTTGACGTATTCCCCTTCGAGGCGCATGAGGCCCACCGGGATGGTCAGCAGTTCCTCGTCACGCAGCACGACGAGAGGCAGGATCACGTTGTTCCAGGTTCCCAGGAAGTCCATGATCATGCAGATGGAGATCACCGGAATAGACATGGGCAGGACAATATGGCGAATTTGATGGAGGTGGCCTGCACCGTCCATTTGGGCCGCTTCGAAGAGCGAGCCCGGAATATCTTCGATAAACTGTTTGATCAGGAAAATTCCGGCGATCTGACCCGAGTTGGTGCCCATTAAGACAAGAGCCCAGAGCGAGTTGATCAGATTCAACCGCTTCAGGAGATCGAACAGAGTCACCAGGGTTGCGGCGGTGCCGGGGAGGAACATCGAGGCGATGATGCCGTAAAAAATAATATTCCGGCCCGGAAAGCGATAGCGTGCGAGGGCATAGGCACTGAGAAGTACCATGCTGATGGTGGTGAGGGTACTGAGCACGGAGACGAAAATCGAGTTCCAGATGAACCCGCTGACGGTATCCCAGGCGAACGACCAGTTGCTCCAGTTCCACTCCGATATCGGATCAAAAAAGAAGGGGTTGGCCTGATATTGCTGATTGGATTTAAAGCTCACCACGATCATGATGAACAGGGGGAGGAAAGCGAACCCCAGCACAAAAAGCAGGTAGCCGATTTTGAGAGATTCAGTCGCTTTGTTCAGTTGTTTAGGCATGGCGTGTGTGTATCCTGAAAGAGGTGAATCACTTATCGACTTTGACGTATTTGTTGTAGATGACGGTGAGGCCGAGGATGATAACAAAAAGGACCATACCCAGTGCGCAGGCGTATCCGAACTGACCGTCGATAAACGCTTTGGAGAACATATAGAGGCCGGGAACCATTCCTCGGTTGCCGGGACCGCCACTTGGGCCCAGGAGAATCAGGAACATTTCATAGCCGGTCAGGGTGGCGATGGTCATAAAGATGAGATTAATCCGGACCTGTGTCAGGATGAGCGGCAGTTCGATGCGGAAGAGCATGCCCATTGGGCCGATGCCGTCGATTTCGGCGGCCTCGTAGATATCGGTGGAGATCTGCTGGAGGCCGGCGAGGTAGATGAGCACACCCATGGTTCCCACCCAGGGGAATCCCCAGAAAAGCAGGGCTGGAATCACCAGGTCCCGGTTGCCGAGCCAGGCGGGGGTGCCAAACTCGAATTGTCCGGTCGGTTCTGTCCAGGTCTGCGCAAAAAAGACGAGAAACGTTCCGCACAGGAACAGGAGGGTAGCCAGGATCTTGATTTTAGCTTCGGCATCAAAGCGCTCCCGGGTTTGGTGGAAAATTTCGCTGATGAGAATGCCGGCGGCCACGTTGAGGAACAGCAACGCGAAATTATTCATGAAGCCATAAAGACTTCCAAAGAAAAGAAACATCCAGATCACCCAGCGGGGCCCGAGGGTTTTAGCGAGGGCGAACATCAGGGAGGCGAAGACGACAAGGGCGAGCACAAAAACCACGCCGTTTGATGGCGCACGGGAGACCATGAGGGGGATGAGGCTGGTGGCCAGAAGAATCCCCGAGGCCTTATTCCGGGTGGCTTTTTCGGGGCCGTGGCCCGAGAGAGCAAGGAGGAAACTTCCGGACAGAATCAATCCCCAGGTGCTGGCGAACAGGAGGGTGACCGGGCCGTCAATAAAAGGCTCAAGTGTATTGGCAAGACGGGGCATGATGCCGGGTACGTCCCGGCTTCCGTCAAGCCAGTGCAGAAAATTCATCAGTCCGGACGCGTTTAGAATCCGGTTAAAGACACCAAAATCCGGATCGTAGAAGCTTTTCCAGATGAGCAGCCAGACCATGCCGGGGATCACCATGGGAATCACAAAGCAGACCTGGAAGATGTAGCGGACCTTTTCATTCATGAGCCGGTGCAGAGCCACAGCGGCAAAAATACCCGGCCACATTTTGAAGAGGTTGGCAATGAGCAGAATGAAAATGAGCTGGAAGGAGTTCCAGAAAAGCGGATCGTTGAATGCGTCAATAAAGTTCTTAAAGCCGATAAATTCTTCAACTTCCCCCGGAACCCAGCGGTACATCGATTTGACGACCACATCGATTTTGGGGTAATAACCCAGCAGCAGAATAATGATGCTCGAAGGAAGCACCAGTGTATAGAGCTTGGAGAGTTCTTTCAGACGGTTGAGAAGCCGGGCAAAGGTTTGTTTGCTTTGCGCCGGGGAGGAGGGGAGGGCTAAATCGCTCATGGGGATCAAAATTCCGGAAAGGTTCTGTCATCAAACAGGGCGTGAAAGGTGGCCGGTGGGGAAAACCCGTCGAGATCGCGGAGATTGGTTTCAAGCAGGTTGAGGTGTTTTGACCAGAGTCGGTCGGACATGTCTCCGTCCCGGAGTGCCTCAAGCTGAACGAGGGCGATGGATCGTTCGTTGGAGCGAGCGCGGTCACGTGCGCCAACAAAGCTTTCGAACCACATCCGGTCCAGTCCGTTGCGTTCGTTTGCAAACCCCTCCTTAATGTTGGCGACAAACGTATCATAATCAATGTCACCGTTTTGGAAGAGGGGAAACTGTCCGCGGTAAACATGCCCAACGGTTGGCAGCCAGTTTTTCCCGACCGCCAGTGAAGGTTTGAGGCCCTCGGTTCGGGGAAGGAAAGGCATCATGGAGGGGTCGGGACGTGTGCCGACGACCGAGGGGACCCAACCGGCCCGGACATTCATCATCTGGTTGGGTGTGAAGCTGGAGAGGAACTGAAGAAAATCCAGGGCCCAATCCGGGTTCCGGGACCGGTTGAAAATGGCCAGCGGCACGCCCAGGCGGTGTTCGGCCTCACTCGGTGCTCCGGCGAAAAACTCGTGCCAACGCTCCCCGTCGATCGGCATGGGTGCCTCTTTCACGCCTACGGAGAACAGGCCCTCCGCCCCGGTGAAAAGCGAGGAGGCATCCCATCCGCCGGTAGCGATGAATACGGCCTGTTGATTTAGGAACCGGCGGACGGCCTGTTCACGGTCCAATCCGAGGAATCCGGTGGGATAGTAGCGGGACAGCCATCGGACTACATCATAAAATCCGTCGCGGAGGGCGGGTTCATCAAAATCCCAGAGGCCGGCTTGAAACGATCCAGCCACTTCAATGCCGCTGACATTGGAATCACGGTTGAAGTCGATCCGGTCCCCCAAATGATATGTAAAGGGAAGAATATAGCGGTCGACCATGGTTCCTGAAAAATAGCTGCTGGCGGAGATGGGGACCAGCCGGTCGCGCCCCGGCGTTATGGCCGCATAGGCCAAGACGGCTTCATTGAACACCATAAACCGACCCAGGGTGTCGGGGGTGTCGGCGCTGTGAACCCAGCGGGTAAACGATTCGTCCACTGTGACAACGCCTTCCGTGTGAATGACCTCCTGCAACCAGCCGGGCCATTCGGATTGTGTAAAGGCTTCGGCGAGGAACTCCTTGATTTCGGCAACCAGCTCGATGTTGTAAAACGTGCGCATGGCGCCCCAGGAACTGACGGGCACAGAATAATAATCCTGAAGCACGTCGTCCCATCCGCCCTGCATCCCATCGGTGAAGGTTTCATTCCAGGGGGCGGTTGAGAGGAATTGGGCCAGTTCGGGGTCTATGTCGTCCGGCAGAAATTCCGGAGCGTTATAGGGATTGGGGCGGTCCACAAATTCCGAAATCGGCATGAAAAACCTGGCGGTGGAAGCTCCGCTCCCCACCAGCGAACTCATGCCGCGCGCAACGATGTCGGGTGCAGTGCCACTGATGAGATGTACATTGATAAATTGGGCGTATACCCGTTCCGTGACGGCAAGTTGGCGGACTTGCACATTGTTTTCGATGACGTGGGGAAGCTGGTTGTACGCCTGAATCGCCATTTCCATGCCTTCGCGGTAGCCGGGTTCAAGCTGCCAGTGCAGAACCCGGATCACCCGATGGCCTTGATCGGGGTCCTCTTCCCGGGCCAGGCCGATGGAAATATGGGCAAAGCGGACGGCACTGTATCCGAAGGTGCCGATGATGAGGGCGAGTCCGATCCAGTTTGGATTGAATTTTTTCATGCGTTGTCGTCCTCGAGACTGAAATCGAAAAGTTGAAGGGCGGGGATGTCGAAGGATAAATCCGGGCGCGCGGTCTGAATGTCCCGGAGCAGCAGAACGGCCTCGTAGCCGCGGCCGCTTCGCGGGAATTCCCGAATTACGGTTTGTGAGGCCTCAATGGCAATCGCCAGGTGGTCATCTGCAACCTTCGTCAAATCCCATGCCGGCCGGCCGTCTGCGGGCACTTCATTTCCCGCCGCCTCGATGCCGGCCTCAATCGCCAGTTCGACAAGACGCCAGGTGTTGACTCCCGCCCTTCCCGGGTTTACAAATCCGAGTTCATAGGCTTTTCGATAATAATAAAGTCCCAAAGCCCGGTCACCAACAAACTGGTCGTTCATGCTCCCCAGAAACAAAGCCAGGAGCGAGGCGTGGCGTGAGTCCGGGTTTTCTTCAAGCCATGAAGCCGTCAACTGTATGCCTTTCTGGATTTCTTCCGGATTCTCCACCTGTTTGATGTGGGTCATTGCCAGCCGGACCAGAGCGTCCCCTGCAAGCCCATGTTCGGGAAAGCGTTCCAGAAGTTCGCCGTATGCGGCCCGGGCTTTTTCATAATCGGGCTCATCCCCGGCAAAGTTCCGAATGTCGTGTAAACGCCCTTTGAGCAAAAGGGCTGAAGGCACCAAAGGATGATCCGGAAAGTCCCGGATCATGGTTTCGAAAATTTCTCCGGCCCGCACCACATCCTGGGGCACCGGCGGTACCACATGCCAGTTGGCAAGCGCCTGCAAGTATAGAAATTCGGGGTAATCAGGATGATCCTTGGGGAAATAGCGCTGATTGTGGTTCAACAGCGCTTTGGCGTTGTCGAAGTTGAAAATCAGCATCTCATCTCTGGCCCGCTCCAGGAGGGCATCGGGTTCCATGCGCTCCATATTCTGACGGCAACCAAGGGTACTCGTCAGCCAGGCTGCGAGCAGAAGCGCGCGTGGCAGCACGTTTAGGTGAAAAGGGAGGGGAGTGTGTGGGAATGCCATAGCAGTGATTTCCGGGGTCTATATCGAATAACTCTTATAAGCGAAATTATTGAATTTTGGCAAGCATCCATTTTTCAGAAATCGAGGTTCATGAGCCTTGTTTTGGTGTGTCTACGCAAAAAAGCCCGCCGGAGCGGGCTTTTATGCAGTATGACACACAGGTCAACTGTGAGACGGTTTTTCTGTTAACCGTTAATCAGGCTTTGGCGGCTGCGAAGTTTTTGGCAACTTCATCCCAGTTAACAACACTCCAGAAAGCACTGATATAATCGGGGCGGCGGTTCTGGTAGTTCAGGTAGTAGGCATGTTCCCAAACATCCAAACCAAGGATCGGTGTGCATTCGACATCAACGAACCCTTTCATCAGCGGGTTGTCCTGATTCGGAGTGGACGTGACGACCAGGGAACCCTCGGCGGTGACACCCAGCCAGGCCCAGCCGGATCCAAAACGGGTGGCGGCGGCGTTGGCAAATTTTTCTTTAAATCCGTCCAAAGAGCCAAAAGCGGCATCAATGGCTGCGGCCAGTTCA
>PXDP01000253.1 GCA_003565035.1 PVC group bacterium
CTGTCCAATCGACCCAAGTGCCGGTCCGCCCGGCTCATGGCATCCACCAGGCGCATGTCTTCAACCGTCCACGCACGGTGAATCGGAGCAGGTTCAAAGCTTTTGTACCCCTCCCGTTTCATCCAGGTTCCTGATAAATAACTTTTCATAGTTAATTTTATACCATTTTGCTTTATTAAGAAAAGCCATTAATAAAATTTTAGTCTATTTTCTTTATTAAGCCCGCTGCTTAATAAAAGCGAGTATAAAAAGGCCCGGCTTAATAAAAGAAATGAAGGATTCGTTTATTTTGTGTTTTCTTAGGATTCTCTTTCTTTGCGGCGGATTGGCATCGGTGTCCATCCTGTCCATCCGTAGTTCTCCACAATTTGTCTTTGGCCTTGAAACCCGAAATCTTCTGTTGCTCCGGTTTCAGGCTTGTCAGCGGGGCGGGAGCTTGTAGGGGACAGGGATGAATGCTGATCCGTATCCGCCTCCGCTGCCGAACCATGTGTCTTCGTCTGAATCGCCGTCGCTGGCGGTGCGGTGGTGTTGGATTGGCCTGGTGTTTGCCCTGGTGCAGTTCGGGCTTTCGGAGGCGGCTTTCCGGATGGCCGAGTTGGGCGGACCGGAGCGGCTGTATGATGTGAGTAACACCATCGCCTGGCCGGCCGGCCATCTCTATGACCGTGCGGATATCCGATTGATCACCGGGATTCTGGAGGAGTGGGTGGAGGAGGCAGAGGATGCGGACCTGCGTGCTGAGGCGGCGGCCTTGCTGGAGCGGAGGGGGGATCCGGAATTTTTAGAGGATGCCCGGGATTTTCTGGTTGAGCAGGATATTGACGAAGCCCTCAATCTGTTTACCGAATACCTGATTTACGGTGGCACCTGCGTGCTTTGGGGGATTGCCGTGGGGGTGGTGGGGTTTCTGGTGGTTTCGGAGATGAACGAGCCAGAGTCTTTCCGCCTGCAATGAGCGGGGCACGGGACTGTTTGCGGTCGCGCTTACATTTTGTGAAGAAATATACCGCTGATGGCGAGAATCAGCAGTGTGCTGATCCAGAAAAAAACGGGATGAGATGTCGGTGCAGGAGGAGGAGTCTCGCTGGCGGCTTCTGGGGCTTCGGACCCGGGCAGGGGCGTGGGCAGGGGCAGAGGGGACGCTGGGTTGTCGACTGTTTGCGGCCCGTTTACCGTGGAGGTGTGGGCACCGGGCCGATGGTGCAGCGACACTTCGCTGGTGGCAAATTTGGGGTCCCGCCGGAGGAGAATGGCCTGAATATCTTTCAGGGTGTTGCGGGCGTTGTCGGCCGCTTCCGGGCTTTCGAATGGCCCAAAAAAATAGGTCAGGTTTTCATGACGGTATTGTACGTATTCGCCGGGGTCGGTGGGCTCGGCTTCGGGGAGGGGTTTTGGCTGCCAGGTGTCGAAGAGTTCTTCGAGGGTGAGGCGGGTGAGGTCGTCGATGGCCCCGCCGGGAAACTGCCAGATTTGTGCTGGAAGTGGGCTGCTGAACATGAGGAGCAACAAAGAAAGACGGATGGAATCACGCATGAGGTCTCCAGGTGTATGCAAGTTCGTGATGATGAATCCAGGCACGTGCGCCACTGCCCTGCAGTGCTGTGGTCAGCTCTCGCCGGAGCATGGTTTCGTTGTAGGGCTTGATGAAGCAGAGATTATGACCATAGCGAACCTGATAGCCGTCTTCACAGGGGGTCTGCGTCCAGTCACGGGGGAGTCCGCTCATTTGCACTACGGTAAAGTAGACGACACCGTCCGGAGGGCGGCAAAGGGTCAGCAGTGTGTTGAAAAGATGACTGCGGTCAAGCCGGGGGAGGGTGTCAAGAAGATGTTCACAGGTGAAGACTTTGAAGCCGGAGGTGCGAAACGTATCCGGAACAGACCAGGGGGGGAGGAGGGTCTCCACCCGCCAGGCACCTCGGTCGAGCAGGGCCTGGTCGCCTGCGGGATCGGGCATCGCTCTGAAGCGCAGCACCGCGTGTCCTTTGGCCACATGGTCTCCGGCGAGACGCAATGCTGTGTAGGCTCCCTCTGCCGGGAGAGGCGGCTGCATCCGTCGGGCCACACCGAGATACCGGCTGATGCGCTGCTGCTCAATCGCAAGTTCCACAGCTTCGAGTTCGCGAAGCAGTTCCGGGGGCGGTTCGGCGGGCCGGGGAGGTTCCGGCATCCAGGTTCCGGAAAAGCCCAGCGGGGAGCGGAAAAACCAGGAGGCGTCCCCATTTTTATGAAGAATCCAACCGCTGTTCAGCATTCGTTCGGACAAAGCCTGCATGATGCGAATCTTGAGATAAACTTTTAAAAAAGCAAAAGAAAAAGCCATTCGCGGGGGCGAATGGCTTTTGAGGGTCTTTTTAGAGTCCGGGTTTAGAAAAACACCGTGTCGTTCAATTGAATGCTGGCGCCCGGCGTGAGGGTTGCGGGGTTAATTTCAGCAATAGCAACGAGTTCCTCGACTTGCCGCACCGTGACGGTCCCGATGAATTCATCGCCGCGGTGGACAATGGCTTCGATTCCGATGGGGAGGATATCGATCTCACCCTTATCGAGAATCACGAACTGAAAGGTTTCATTCACGGCCAGAACCGTGGCGGTGCGGCCTTTCCAGGCTTCACTGCCCTCACCGCCCGGGATGCGGGCCTGCAGACGCTGATCGCGGCTGGCAAGGTCCTCCTGCAGTCTGGCAATATCCACTTCCAGCGAGGCAATTTGATCATCGCGTTCCGTAATTTGAACATTCAGACTCTGCACTTGCCGTTCAAGGCCTTCTTTTTCCACGCGGAGTGTGTTAATTTCCAGCCGGCTCTGACGAAGATCCTCCTCCATGGAGACGATACGCGCCTGTGCGGTGGCAAGTTCCTGACGGGTGGTGGCAAGTTCGCGTTCGCGGGTGGCGAGTGTTTCCCGGGTTTCGGCCAACTGGCGCTGGGTCTGAACGAGTTCCGTGTAGCGCTGGTTGAGCTGGGCGAGGCGCTGCGTGGCAAAGCGGCTCAATTCTCCCAGCGTATTTTCCATGGAGGGCAGCTCTTCCGGGGTTGCGGGCTGGGGAACTACGAATGTTCCGGAGCGGCGGTCCTCTGCGGTTTCCCAGTCAACTTCCTGACCCCAGCTGAGATTGGCGGCCACACGCTGGGTGGTGTCCTGAAGCATAAGGGTCCGGGCTTTGACGACTTCCCGGTCACGAAAGAGGAGATAGCCGTAAATCGCCACGCCGATACTCAGCGCGAGATTCAGGATAATGAAGGTTTTGATGGCTTTGCCCATGATATGTCTCCGAGGTTGTGTCAGAAGGTAATTTAGAAGCTGTAGCTTAAGCGGAACTGTCCGATGGTATCGGTATCATCGGTAAAACCGACACCGGCATGAACGCCCATCTGCAGGGCATCCGTGAAGTTGTAGACCATGCCGCCGAGTCCGAGGAGCGAGTTGTCGTCGGGATTGGTGTCGGCTTTGTCGGTGAAGCGGACTTCCGCCACGAACACGAGCTGTTCGGAGACATGCCAAAGAACGGAGGAGGACAGCAGGAACTGGTTGTCCGTGTTGGGGTTTACGCGGTAGCTTGCATCCCAAACCCAGGAAATGAAGTCGTACATTTTATCGCCATAGCTGATGCCGGCGGTGACAACGGGGTCTCCTGCACCCAGGCCTTTGTCCTCATCGCCGGTGGGCAGGGTCACTGTGAGGTGGGGGATAAAGTAGGGGTAGCCGAAAATATCCTGATATGCGCGGAGAAGAACGCTCAACTCCACGTCGCCGATTCCGGATTCGCTGCTGCCCATGTCGGGTTCGACATTTACAAAAGGCACTCCAACCTGAACCGTGATATCGCGGGTCAGCCCGTACCGGAGGTAGGGGACGGTTTCCGTGACTTCGGCGCCGTTAAATACGTCGGCAATTTCGCGGTAGCGAATGTTCACACCGGTTTCAAACTGTTCCCATTCGGGGAGGCGGTTTTCCTGGGTGAAAACGGTACGTTGGGTCTCGGCGGTCACCATGGAGGACACCACCAGCGTTGAAAGGGACGCAATAAGCCATTTAGAATGCTTCATACAAAAATATCTCCAGCAGGTTCATATAGAATGAGTAGGAGTACACCATAGGCAGAACTTTTTCGTCTTGCCAATAGAAAATGTTGAAAAAAACTAAAAATGTTGTTTGCTCAGGAATGTCCGATCCTCTGCTTCTATCCACACCTCAGGGTTTATACTGCCCTGCAGGCGATGTGTATATTGATCCCCGGCGGCGTGTGAAACAGGCTCTGATTACCCATGGTCACGCGGACCACGCCCGCTGGGGACACGGTCTGGTGCTGACGTCCGCATCCGGCCGGGAGATCGTTCAGCACCGGGTCGGGCCTAAATCTTCTGTCAGCGGGCATCCGTTTGGAGCGTGTTTCAGCCTGGGCGCCGCGCGGGTTTCGTTTCATCCGGCGGGGCATATTCTCGGCAGTGCCCAGGTGCGGATTGACGTGGGCGGACGGGTCGCGGTGGTGACCGGGGATTATAAGCGGGGACAGGATCCCACCTGTGAACCCTTTGAACCGGTGCCCTGCGATCTGCTGGTCACCGAAACGACGTTTGGCCTGCCGCTGTATCGCTGGCCGGATCCGGCCGTTGAAGCCCAAAAAATCGATGCCTGGTGGGCGGAGAACCAGGCGGAGGGCTTTAACAGTCTGTTATTAGGGTACAGTCTGGGCAAGGCGCAGCGTCTGCTGGCGATGTTGAATCCGGAGCGGGGGCCGATCCTGCTGCACGGGGCGGTGTTGCCGTTTCAAAAGCTGTACCGCGGGGCGGGGATTGATTTGCCGGACGCAAACCATGTGAATGCGGAGCGGCTGCGGGAAACGAAAGGCCGCGCATTGATTGTCGCGCCGCCTTCGGTGGTGAATACGCCCTGGATGCGGAAATTGGAACCGGTACGGACGGGGATGGCATCGGGCTGGATGCTGACCCGCGGCCAGCGGCGCCGGGCCGGGTATGACAAAGGGTTTGTCATTTCAGATCATGTGGACTGGCCTGAATTGCTGCAAACGGTGGAGGACTGCGGACCGGAAGAGGTTTGGGCCATGCATGGCCAACGGGAGGCGGTTGCCCGCTATTTTGCAGAGCAGGGGCTCAGGACGAAGGTGGTGTAGTTGGAGGCTCCGGGACGTGTTTGGCGGCCCAGTCGCACTGGCGGGCGAGACCCAGCATGATTTTTACATCGTTTTCGGTGCAGGCACCCCGCGAAAAGATCCGCCGGAGTCCCATCATCATGTGGTTGAGCTTATCGTCTTTGCAGAAGCCGGTGGAGAGGCAGGTTTCGGCCCAGGTGTCGAACATGCGTTCCCGGAACGCATGGGTGGCGGGCGGGGAGCGTTCATCCTGGAGGGTGAAGCTGCCGTTAGCCACGAAAAGTTCATGGGCGCAGATGAGTACCGCCTGTGAGAGATTAAGACTGCTGTATTCGGGATCGGAGGGGATACGGATCCAGTGGGTGCCGCGTTTGAGGTCGTCATTGCAGAGGCCTTTGTCTTCCGCACCAAAGACAAGCGCGACCGGGGAGCCGGTGGCGGCGATGTCCAGCAGTTCGGGGGCCCAGTCGCGCGGGGTTCGGGCCTGTTCGCGGTGAAAGCCGTCGATTCCGCTGGTGACCGCCACGGCACCGCAGTCGGCCACGGCCTCGTCCAGGGTGGCGCATTCCCGGCGGTTTTCGTAAACCGGCAGGGCCTTCAGTGCCATTTTTCTGAGTTCGATCTGATCCAGGTCCGGGTCGGGGTTAACCAGCGTCAAATGGCTGAGTCCACAATTTTTCATGGCCCGGCAGATGGAGCCGATGTTGCCGCCGTACAGAGTGTTCACACAGACGATGCGGATGTTGTCGAGCGGAGAGGGGCGGGGGTTCATGGCGGACCCGTACCGTTTCAGGGGGCCCCTGGCAAATTCTCTTTTGGTTTTTCGGGGGGGGCTGGCAGGATTTCGCATTGCAAAAACATGCGCTTCGGCCTAAGAAGTACGCCATGAAATGCCTTATCGTGTTTTTTATCGTTTGTGTTCAGCTTTCCGCCGCCACCGCTGAAACGGCGTTGCCCCGGTTTCTGCTGGTGGCGCCGGAGGCGATGTCGGATGACGCTGTGGTCCGGGTGAGGGACTGGATGCAAAGCAACCTCCATTATGAGGTGGACGTGCTGCGCCTTCCGGCGTGGGAAGGAACCACGGCGGAAGAACAGATGGCTTCGCTGAAGGCTTTGCCGGAAGAAAATATACTTGTGACGGTGGTGATGGCGGAGCGCCTGGAGGAGGGACGGCACGCCGTGATCCTGCCGGAGAGAATGCTGGGGTTTATTCAGGTGCCGCTTCTATTTGAGTCTCCGGAAGAGCGGGACTTCCGCCGTCTGGAGCGGCAGGCGATGCGGATTGCGGGATTCAGTTTGGGGGTGCCTCCGCAGCCGATGCCCTTTTGTGCACTCGCGCCCTATCGCAGCCTGGAGGAACTGGACCGCATGGGGCGGGGGTTTTCGCCGCCGACGATGGCCCAGTATCGGGCCCGGCTTGTTGAACGCGGAATTCCCCTGAGCCCCGAGGCGGAGCGTCTGCTGCCCAATGTCCGCGTCAATTCACCCGTATTGCCCGAAACCCGATTGAACCCAGAGGAAACAGACTGATGCTTGATATTCGTACCCTTCGCCAGGATCCTGAAACCGCCCGCGCCAAATGGGCCTCCCGCGGATTGGAGGTGGATGTCACCGCAATCATTGCACTGGATGATCGCCGCCGGGCACTGATTGCCGAAGTGGAGGGGCTGCAGCGGGAGCGTAATTCCGAAAGCAAACGCATCGGCCAGCTGAAAAAAGCAGGTGAAGATGCCGAAGACGCCATGCGTGCGGTCCGCGAGATTGGGGAACGGATTTCCGAGCTGGACCGTGAACGCGGGGAAGTGGACCTGCGCCTCAATGATCAGCTCATGGGGCTTCCGAATTTCCCCCATGACTCCGTACCCGAGGGCCGCGATGCGGATGCAAACGAGGTGGTGCGTGAATGGGGTGCCCCCAACGAATATGATTTTGAGCCTAAAGCGCATTGGGATGTGGCGGAAACTCTGGGGATCTTCGAGTTTCAGCGGGCCGCTGCCATCAGTGGGGCGGGGTTTGCCTGTCTGACCGGATCCGGCGCGCGGCTGAGCCGGGCTCTGATTTCGTTCATGCTGGATCTGCATACCACAAAACACGGGTACACAGAGGTTCAGGTTCCTTTTTTGGTGAATGACAGCGCCCTGCTGGGCACCGGGCAGCTTCCAAAATTTGCCGAGGAGCTGTACAGACTGCCGGCGGATGAGTTATGGCTGATTCCCACCGCCGAGGTTCCCCTGACGAACCTGTACAGGGACCACATTTTTGAAGAAGACCTTCCCGTGAATTTGACCGGCTACACGCCCTGCTTCCGCCGGGAGGCGGGTGCGGCCGGAAAAATGACCCGAGGAATGAACCGCCTTCATCAGTTCGATAAAGTGGAAATGGTCAAATTTGTCCGCCCCGGGGATTCTTATGCGGAACTGGAAATCCTCACCGGACACGCCGAGGCGGTTCTTCAGGCACTGGGACTGCACTATCGGGTTATTACGCTTTGTACGGGGGATTTGGGTTTCTCCGCGGCGAAAACCTATGACATCGAATTGTGGGCGCCGGGACAGAAGGCCTGGCTGGAGGTATCCAGTTGCAGCAATTTTGAGGACTATCAGGCCCGCCGCGCAAAAATTCGCTATCGGAATGAAGCCGGCAAACCGGAGCTGGTCCACACCCTGAATGGTTCAGGTGTGGCCCTGCCCCGGCTGATCGTGGCGATTCTGGAGCAAAACCAGCTCGCAGACGGACGGGTGGAAATTCCTCAAGCCCTGCGGCCCTACATGGGCGGGCGGGAGATCCTTTGACAAGTTCGGCTTCACCCTTAGATTACTTGATATTCGCTTCAAAATCTGAATGTTTAAGGAGATCCTGATATGCAAAATATGACCCGCCGACATGCCCTGAAAACGACAGCCCTCCTCGGCGCCGCCGCCGCACTTCGCCCCTCGCTTTTTGCTCAGCCCGTTGCCGGCGGTCTGAGGGTGAGTTTGAAGGATCTGCCATACGATTACGATGCGCTGGAGCCGGCCATTGATGAAAAAACGATGCGGATTCATCATGGAAAACATCACGGGGGCTATGTAAGAAATTTGCAGACGGCTCTGGAGGAGCTGCCCGGGCAGTCCTCAATGGAAGGGTTGCTTCGGGATATTCCTCTGTTGCCCGAATCCCTGCAAACCACGGTGCGAAATAATGGCGGTGGACACTGGAACCATGATTTGTTCTGGGAAATCATGGCTCCGCCCGGAGAAGGCGGCGGCGGCCAGCCCCGCGGTTCGCTTGCGGCCACGATCCTGAGGGACTTCGGTTCCCTCAAAGCCTTTACGGATCAGTTCAGTCAGGCCGCCTCCGGCGTGTTCGGCAGTGGCTGGGCCTGGTTGATTGTCACCCCTCAGGGACGTCTTAAGGTGACATCGACCCCCAATCAGGACAATCCTCTGATGCGCGGCCTCGTGCCGGACACCGAACTTGGAACCCCAATTCTGGGACTGGATGTCTGGGAGCACGCATACTATTTGCACTATCAAAACCGGCGCGGCGATTATGTTTCCAACTGGTGGAAAGTGGTCAATTGGGATGCCGTGGGTGCAAAATTTGAGCAGGCCCGCTGAGCCCCGGAGGTCAAATCAGTGGAAAATTGCTGTGAAAAGCGGTTTTCTTAAACTTTTTTAGTGTTTTTTAAAGAAAGACTGTTGACGCACCGGATCGAAATCCCTTACAACTCCAAAACGCCTATGCAAATTCAGTTCAGAACATCCGGTCCGTCTTTCCGCCCCCTTCAGTGTGTGCGCCAACAGCTGAAATTCAGCATCTGTTCCCTTCTGATTGCCGGGGCTGCGCAGACCGGGTGGTCACAGGGAAACCAGCCCCGGGATCCCTTCGACCGCGAGGTGGAGTTCATCAACAGTCTGCTCGATCAGGCGCTCTTCAGCTATGCCAATCTGGCGTTGGATGAACTTCGCGCGGCCTTTCCGGATGACCGGGACCGGCTGCCGGTCGCGGAGGCGTCGATTTTACTGCGACAGGGGCGTACCGCACCCGTTGAAGAAATGCTGCAGGAACGCAATCTGGCGACGGACACCAAAGCCCAGGCCATTTTATTGCAACTGGCCATGACCTATGATGCCCAGGGAAATACGGAGGCCGCCCGCGAGCGGTACATGCAGTTTATTCAGGTAAACGAGGGTAAAGAAATTGAAGATCCGGATGTGCTTCGATTTTTCGCCGGAGCCGGAATGCGGCTGGCCGCGCTGTTGCAGGCCGAAGGCCGGTATCAGGATGCCGGTGCCGTATTGCGGAGAGTCATGGCCGGAGAGGACAGCGGCGTGCTCCAGCGGAAATTCCGCATTATGGTCATTCAGAATTCTATAGACCACGCCTTGTCGCTCCAGGGGACTCCCCGTAATCAGCGGCTCGAAGAGGCAGAAAAAGAAATTAACGAAATTTTGTGGGGTGCCAACGACAATTACTGGTTTATGGCCATGGCGCAACGCGCGTGGATACAGCATCTCAGAGGGGACAGTAATGAGGCGCTCCAGTCTTTGAACACGATTATCCCCAACGCGAGGACAATGGAAACCGAGCTAGAAAAAGCCGAAGTGCCCCGCAGCGAATTCCCCCGGGCCATTATCCGGTATGTTCAGGGCACCATTTTGTTTGATGCCGCCAAAGCCGCGCAACAGCGCGGAGAGGATGAGGCGGCGCAACAGCGTGCGGCCCAGGCTGCCAACCAGTTTTACAACACGTTTCTGCAATACGATGGAAATGAATATGCCAACCGGGCCGGGCTCCGCTTTGAAGAGGTTCGGAACTGGCTTCGGGAGACGTATGACCGCGAGATCAACATCGGCCAGCAAAGCCCGGCGGCCACTGAACGAATCTTCCGCCGTGAACTCGACCGGGCGGAATCTTTGCTGCGCGCCGGAAACGCAGCCGAGGCGGAACGGATCATCCTCCGTGCGCTGACGCAGTATCCGGTTACCCGCTACACGCAGGGTGCGCTCAATACCCTCGGCAGGATCTGGATGGACCAGAAAAATCTCTGGCAGCTCATGATGTTGTCGGAGCATTTGGCCGATGAATATCCGGATGACAATACCGTGGCCAATATGCTGCTCCGGTATGGACGTCTGATGCTGGACGAAGACGATGATTTCGGAACAGAAGTGGTTCTGGGCGCATTCGGACGCAACTTTCCCGGACATCCGAACGCGCCGGTCATGCTGTTCTCTCTGGCGACCCGGGCCCGGGACCGCGGAGACATGGCTGCGGCAAACCGCTTCTTTGATGAAGTGGTGGAATATCATCCCGGCAGCCAGATGGCCACCCGGGTTCTCACCCAGCGGGGCGCTGAAGCGCTTCGGGAACGCAACTTTGACCGGGCGGTGGAAATTTTCACCCAGGTCCGCGATTTGGCTATACCCGGATTTCAGAGAGCCCAGGCCGTCCGCGGCCTTGCGGATGCCAAGCTTCGGAGTGATGATCCGGAACGTCAGCAGGAAGGTCTGGCCGAATTACAGGCTCTGAAACAGCGCCTGCAGCCATCGGATGACAGCATCTATTATCGCGGGGCGGATGCCGAACGCAGCGCCAGTTTGTTGGAATCGGTTCGTTTTAATATTGCGCTGGCTTTGATTCGTATGGCACGGGAAGAGGGGAATGAGGCGTACCGGAATGAGGCGGCGCAGGTTCTGGCCCGGTTCCGGGAGGACTATCCACAGTCCGACAACATGCCGGGCGTTATGTCCAGTCTTGGACGGATTTATCTTCAACAGGGGCGTTTCGATGCGGCTACCGAGATGTTCAACGAACTTTCCCGGCGTTTTCCCGAATCCGATGAGGGACGGGATGCGCTCTTCGCACTTGTGCGCGCCGCAATTGAAGAGGAACAACTGGATGTCGCCCGGGATGCGGTAAACCGTATGGTCGCTCAGCCCGAGTCCTACACCGACGAACAGATTTTTCAGGTCTCCCAGCTCATGTTCAATTACGAGTTGAATGAAGAAGCCATGCAGGGATTCCAGTTAGCTCTGAGCCGTCCCCGCGCGGCGGAAAATGTCACCTTCCGCCAACGGGCCATGCTCGGATTTGGTCAATCCGCTTTGGCCGCCGGGAATACGGACGAGGCCAAGAAAATCCTTTCCGACTTCATCGAGGAATTTCCCACCAATGCCATGGTGGTGGACGCGGGGATTCTGCTGGCCGACGCCCATCTTGACCGGGAGCCCCCGGATACCACACAGGCACGGGCCGCGCTTCAGCATGTTGGACGAATTTTACGCAGTCGGCGGAATCCGGCTGATCAGGCCCGGCTCGATATTGCCCTCGGCCGAATTGCCCTGGCAGAAGGCAATATCGGCGCGGCACTCGCGGATTTCTACCGCGTCGGGGTCAGCCGTCCCGAATCGCCCGAGCATGGCGATCAGGTAAAACGGGCCATCGAACTGGGGCTGGCACAGGCTGAACCCATGGCCCGTGGGGGCGATACCGGCAAATGGTCTCTGATTGTGGATTTGACCCAGCAGTTTATTGACAACTTCCCACTGGACCGCCGGGCAGAAGAAATGCGCACTCTGAATATCCGTGCCATTGGTTTGGCTCAAGATGATTAAAGGTGAACGACTTATGAAAAAACAAATCCTATCTCACGTATTACGCGGACTGCTTCTGGCAAGCCTTGCCCCCGGCTTGGCCCATGCGCAGGCCTTTGTTGAGTTGGTCAACGGTCAACAGGTGCCTGTGGACCGTATCCTTTCCCGGCCCGACGGAACGCTGGCGGTGTTCCGTGACGGACAGTCCACCGATATTGCACGGGATCAATACATTCGCGCGGTTGGCGTCAAGCCCGAGCGGATGGATGAGGCCTCCCGGCTGGTGGACCAGGGAAACGGGGAACAGGCCCTGTCGATTCTGAATGACATTTTTCGTTCCTCCGCATACCAAACCTGGGATGTCAGTGCCGGTCTCCTGTTGATCAATGTTCATCTTGGAGCAAACAATGTTGCGTCCGCCCGGCAGACGATTGATCAGCTTAAACGCCGCTATGGTGACCGCACCTTCACGCTGTTTCCGGATTTGCAGGCAAAAGATTGGTCTGTCCGCATTTCAGCTGGGCAGATCTCCGGATTAGAGGACGAATTAACCGGAGTGATTCGTGATTCAGCCAACCGTGAGCTGGTTGGCCGGGCACTGATTGCCCGTGGAGAACTCAAGCTTGCCCGCACGCAATTGCGCCCTGCGGTGCTTGATTTTCTCCGGGCGGCCCATTTTTTCCGCGGAAATGAATCCATTCATGCCCAGGCCCTTTTAAAAGCCGGACAGGTTTTCACTCAACTGGGTGAAACCGCCAATGCCCGGAGATTTTTATCGGAACTCCGGGAACGCTATCCCGACAGTTCGTACGCCGCCCGTGCAGCGCAATAATTACGTGTGATTCTAAACCTTTATCCTTATATCCCTAGAGTGTAGAAAGAGACTGGAGAACCTTATGATGAAAAAAATTGGACTGATTGTTTTAATGGGAATGCTGATGTTTACAACCGGCCTGGTTATGGCCCAGGATGCCCCTGCGGCGGATGCCGGGACGGTGACCGCTCCTGCAGGTTCCACACCGGGATCGGCCACGTTTGTGGATGTGGTGCGCGGCGGAGGCTTTTTGGGAATTGTGCTCTGGGTTGCCATTTTTGTGACGTCGGTCGCAGGGATCGCGCTCATCGTGGATGCGTTCATCACCGTGCGCGCCGTGAAAATTATGCCCCCGACACTGGTAAAAGATGTGCAGACCGCCATGGAACAGGGCGATGTGATGAAAGCTCTTCAGCACTGCGAAGAAGAGCCCTGCCCGGTATCCAGTGTCCTCTCAGCCGGTTTTTCCAACGTGGAAGAAGGTTTTGACACCATTCAGGATGCAGTGTCTGTGGCCGCGGCCATGGAGGAGGAGCGCCTCATGCAGCGCGTGAACTACCTCAACGTCGTGGGCAACCTCGCTCCGATGCTCGGTCTTCTGGGTACGGTGCAGGGGATGATCGCCGCGTTCGCGGGCCTCGCCAGTGCCGGGGCCGCCGGTGGCGGTGCGCTCGCCCTGAGCATCTCCCAGGCACTCTACACCACCGCTTTCGGTCTGTTCATCGCTATTCCTGCGCTGGCCTTCTTCTATTATTTCCGGAACCGCGCTTCCACCATCATTTTGACGATGGAGCGTCTGACCATGGATGAAATCAAAATTCTCCGGAACGTGGAAGTGGTGGATGCCTGATTTCGCCCTCTATTCTCAACCCCTGACACAGAGAGGATTTCATGAAAAAGCGCACGCCTGATGCGGTGAACCTGACACCGATGATTGACATCGTGTTCCAGATGATCATCTTCTTTGTGTTCACGCTGGACCTGGAGCGGGAAAAATTTGATACCGATGAAATCCGGGCCCCGGATGCTCCGCACGCCCGGGAAATTATCGAGTTTGAGCCCGCCACCATTTACCCCCAGATCCTGGCCAGCGGCGCGGTTCGGATCGGCTCCGCGGCTGTGGATCACGGCACCTTCCGGAATCTCATTCGTGCTGCCGTCAGACGTTACGGACAGGAGATTCCGGTCATGATCTATGCGCACGAGAATGCACGACACCGGGATGTGCGCCGGGTCATGGATATCTGCTCTGAAGAGGGTTTATATCGAATCAGCCTCATTGGCATCATTGAACGGACAAACTAATCTCCGGAGTCTGAAATGCATCGAAAATCCAAACACCGCCGAGCACCCAAACGGGATCAGAAAATGGAAGACATTCCGATGACCCCGATGATCGACGTGGTCTTCCAGTTGTTGATTTATTTTATTTTCACGTTTGAGATCCCTGACCGCATGTCGCAGATGTCGGTTTTCCGCCCGGCTCCTGATACCCGCGGACAGCCGCCGCCGCCGGCAATCCGCAGCATGCGCATCGGCGTGTATGACGGGTTCTTTACGCTGAACGATACCCGGGTCACCGAGGCCAGTCTCGAACGCACCTTCAACCGCCTGGCGAATCTTGATCCCAATCAGAATATGATTGTTATTGCCACCGGAAACAGCCAGCACAAATATTTGGTCCAGGTGCTGGACCTTCTTCAAAAAGCCGGCTTGCAGCAGGTGACCCTTCTTTCTGCGGATTAACGGGATTCAGAATCGTAAAAGAATCTCGCCTCCGGTGTCGATTTGTACACCGGGCAGGCGGGGGAGGTCGTGCCACTCAAACGCACCGCCCCTCTGCTCCGCAAGCCGCTTTACGTGTTCGGCCGATTCGAGGAAGTCATCTCCCGAAAAGGAAAACAGCAGAATTTCGGTGGCTCCGGTGGCGTCATCGGCACTCAGAAAACGGGCGTTGCCGGATTGAAGACCTTCCGGGAAGAGGATGCGGATTTCAGTGTGCATGTCGCGGGCGAGCCTGGAGACGACCTCTTCCGGGGTGGCTCTGGGGGAAAGCTTGAACGGGTTTCCGCGTTCCATCAGGTTCCGTCGTTCCCGGGCAAACTGCTCCTGGCGCTGCCGTCGAACCTGGGCGGATTCAATTCGCACATGGGTGGATTCCGAGGCGGGGCGTGTCAGATCCGGCGGCAGAATACGCAGAAGCCCGGGTTCGTGTTCGAAGCGGAACTGCGGCGGCCGTCCTGCGGAGGTTGTGGGTGGCCGGAACAGAAAAGGCGCGTTCAGGTCCACCTCCAGGACGATATCTGATACCCGGTCAAAACGGTAACGGACCAGAAAGAGCGTCGAACCTGCTTCTGCTTCGATCCGGTGTTCAAGGTATTCGACATCCTTTCCAAATGTTGAGGCGGCATGGACCAGCGCCTGTTTATGAAACCAGATCTGGTCCGGAGGTAGTCCTGCATGCGCCTCCGCATAGCGCAGAAACGCGTCGGAAAGTACAGTCCGGATCTCCAGAATACCGGACCCGTCCGGATTCGGAATCAGCCTGACCTCACGCTGGAAACAACCGGTGAGGAAAACAAGTAAGGCTTGGATAAGGAGAAGGGGAGGCAGGCGCATGGCGGAAATCCTTTTTCTTTTATGAAATATCTGATAATGCATCACACACTATTATGACTGACAAATCGACACAATCCAATTCCCCGAATCGTGAACATTCTTTGGCAAAAATCCGCAACATTGGCGTTGTGGCGCATATTGATGCCGGGAAGACCACCACCAGTGAGCGTATCCTGTTTTACAGCGGACGACTGCACCGCCTGGGCGAGGTGCACCACGGCACCGCGACCATGGACTGGATGGAACAGGAACGGGAACGGGGCATCACCATCACCAGTGCCGCGACGACCACGTTTTGGAAAGACATGCAGATCAACCTGATCGACACCCCGGGACATGTGGATTTCACCGTGGAAGTGGAGCGTTCGCTCCGGGTGCTCGATGGCGCAGTGGGGGTTTTCTGCGCGGTGGCCGGTGTGCAGCCTCAGTCCGAAACCGTCTGGCGTCAGGCGAGGAAATATAAGGTCCCCGGCCTGGCCTTTGTCAATAAGGCCGACCGTATGGGCGCGAATTTCACCCGCTGTGTTGAGCAGATCCGTTCCAAACTGTTGCTGCCGGCGTATCCGATTCAACTCCCTGTCGGGGTTGAGGAGCATTTCCGGGGCATGGTGGATCTGGTTACGCAGAAGGCCTATATCTTCAACGATGAAAGTTTGGGGGCGGAATTTTCGGTGGAAGAGATTCCCGAAGAGCTTAAAGATGCCGCGGAAATGGCCCGGATGGAGTTGATAGAGGCGGTGGCCGAGCGCGATGAGGCCAGTCTCGAATTGTTTATGGAATCGGGAACGCTGGAGGAGGCTGAATTGAAGGCCGGCATCCGGCGGCTGACTTGTGCGCAGCAGTTTGTTCCGGTTCTGGTGGGCAGTTCCCTGAAAAACAAGGGGGTTCAGCCCTTATTGAACGCTGTGGTTGACTATCTGCCCTCACCGCTCGATGTGCCGGTTCCCCATGGCATTCATCCCAAAACCGAAGAACCGGTCAGCCGCGAAGCCTCTGACCATGAGCCCGTGTGCGCTCTGGCTTTTAAAATCGCCAACGATGCCTTTGTGGGAAAGATCGCTTTTGTCCGCGTGTATGCGGGAATGTTGCAAAAAGGGCAGAATTTTTACAATCCCCGGACCGGAAAACGGGAGCGTTTGCAGCGGCTGGTGCGACTGCACGCCAACAGCCGGGAAGAACTCGATGTTCTATACGCCGGTGAAATTGGCGGGGTGGTGGGCTCCAAAGAACTGACAACCGGCGACACGCTTTGTGCGGAGGCCCATCCGCTGATTATGGAGCGAATCGAGTTTCCTGAATCGGTGATTGCCATGTCCGTGGAGCCTAAATCCTCCTCGGACAAAGACACCCTCATGAATGCGTTGGGGATTCTGGCGGATGAGGATCCGACCTTCCGCTATACCCTCGATAAAGACACCGGACAAACCCTGATGCACGGCATGGGGGAGTTGCACCTGGAAATCCTGCGGGACCGGCTGCTGCGGGAATACAAAGTGCAGGCCCGCGCCGGAAAACCCATGGTGACCTATCGGGAAACCATTGGCAAGTCTGCCAGCCACACCCAGGTGTTTGACCGCGAAATTGGCGGCAAACGGCAGTTGGCCGAACTGACGATGCGGGTCGAGCCGCTTCCCCGCGGGACGGGAAATCAAATCACAATTCTGCCTTCGAAACGTGATTTCCCGGAAGAATACCGGAAAGCCGCCACCGAAGGGATTCAGGACGCGCTTGTCACCGGAATGCTGAGAAATTTCCCCATGGCGGATGTCAAAGTGACCGTCGAACATGCGGAGGTGCATCCCACGGAATCCACGGAAACCGCCTTTCGCAGTGCCGCCCATATCGGCATGCGGCAGGTGCTGCTGGATGCCGATCCGCTTCTACTCGAGCCGATCATGAACGTTGAAGTGCTCACACCTGAAGAAAATATGGGAGATGTCATGGCGGACCTGAACAGCCGCCGCGGCAAAATCCGCGATTTGGAAGCCGTGGAGGATGGGCAGAAAATCAGCGCGGATGTGCCCCTGGCGGAACTCTTTGGATACACGACGACTCTCCGGTCGCTGACCAAAGGCCGGGCCAGTCAGTCCATGGAACCTTCCGCGTTCGCGGTGGTGCCCGACGAGGTCCTCAAAGCAATGCCACAGTATTAATTGCGATCAACTCATCAGGAAAATTACAATGTGGATTTGAAAGCAGAGAAAAGATTGACTCATCCGAAACCATTGACAGCGTCTGGTATTTCAAATTTTATTTCCCGGGGATCTTTTTGGGCTCCTGAATATATGGCCCCAACCCGCTGGGTTGAACATACACCTTTTCTTTTTTGGCTTATGGGCATCCATCAGCCCCGGACGTTTGTGGAACTGGGGACAGCCTTCGGCTACTCTTATTTTGCAGCATGTCAGGCTGTTTCCCGTTTATCGCTTCCCACAAAGTGTTTTGCAGTGGATTCCTGGCGGGGAGATGAACAGAATTCAAAAGAAGGAGAGTCCGTTTATACCCGCGTCCGTGGTTACAATGATCGGAATTTTAAAGCATTTTCCACGCTTATCCGCATGACCTTTGAGGAGGCCGCGGATAAATTTGAGGATGGCTCCATCGATTTGATGCATATTGACGCTCCGCAACACGCGGCTGAACTCAGGACGCTTCTCGATCTTTGGGCCCCCAAATTTTCGTCAAGAGCTCTGATTCTGTTTCATCATACTTCCTCACATCAGCCAGGCTCTGCCCTCCCCCAGTTCTTTAACGACCTGTCGGATACCTCCCCGTCGTTTCGGTTTACGCACGCTCAAGGACTTGTTGTTCTTGGGCATGGCCCGGACCAGCCGATGGAGGTACAGGTGCTTCTGTCACTCCCGGATCAGAGTCCTGCAGCGGAAGAGGTTCGAAACGCGTATATGCGGCTGGGCGAAAGCCTAGTCCTTCGTCTGGAACTGGAAGCCAGGAAACAGGACGTGGCATGTCAGGAACAAACACTCAGGGTACTGCAAGCACGTGTTGCTGATCAGGAAAAGGCACTGGTTGATATACGGCAAAGTATTGTCTGGCGGATCGCGAAGCCTTTTTACTTTCTGAACTGGTTTTTTACAGGTGTATTGAGATGTCTCAAAAGGGGCCCCGTTTCTTTCCTTCGGGTGGTCGCTGCCTGGTTTCATGCGGTGAAGTGGAGCAAAATCTTATCAGAAGAGCCTCTTTTTAATGAGGGGTTTTATCGAAAACTCTACCCTGATCTTGCATTATTCTACTTTTCGCCAAGGCTTCACTATCTGCTGTATGGCTGGAGAGAGGACCGGGTAACGCATCCGCTGTTTGATTCGCTGTGGTACAGCCAACAAAATGCGGGCTGTCGCGGATGCCGCATGCCGCCACTGATCCACTACACACGGTTTGGCCGGGCACAGGGACTGAATCCCAGCCCCTTATTTTCTGAAGTTTTACCCGATGAAGGGGTGCTTTCCGGGTTGGACCTCAATATTCCTCTGTTCACCTCCGATGATCCTGCTGCCTACAAAAAGGCCGTTGTTTCGGAAGCCGAAAATATGTTTTCGGCATTTTTGAGACGAAATGAAAGGATGAATTTCGAAAGTACGGAAGCAGAAGCCAACGTCTCGATCCTTATCGTTCTATACAATCAGCCCGGTCTGACCTGGCTCTGTCTTCAGTCGTTGCTGAACCAGAAGACGCCGGGGGTTGAACTCATTTTGATCGATAACAATCCGTCCAATCCACAAACTGAAGCTCTGCTTGACAGGGTTGACGGGGCCAGAATATTTCGGAATGCTGACAATCCTGGGTTTCTGCATGCCGTGAATCAGGGGGCGGAACATGCAAAAGGAAAATATCTTCTGTTGCTGAATAATGATGCCATGATGTTGCCCGGCACTTTGGATGCCGCCATTTCACGGCTGAATCATACGCCGGATGCCGGGGCGGTTGGTGGTCCCATTCTCTCCTGGACCGGACACTTGCAGGAGGCCGGCTCTATTCTTTGGCGGGATGGCACCTGTCTGGGATACGGCCGTGGAGCGCGCCACTCAAACCCTGATTTTCAGTTTGTGCGGGATGTTGATTTCTGTTCCGGTGCTTTTCTCATGCTTCGGCGGAACCTGTTTGAAGACTTAGGGGGACTGGATCCAATTTATAAGCCTGCCTATTATGAGGACACCGACTATTGTGTCCGTTTGTGGGAGGCCGGATACAGGGTGATATACGATCCCAAGGTCATTATCCGGCACTTTGAGTTTGCCGGATCAGGAAACGAGGCCATGGCAAAAGCGCTCATCCACAAAAACTGTGCTGTTTTTCGAAAAAAGCATCGGACATTTCTTGAAGGTCAGTTTGAATACTCGCCCTGGATAGACCGAAAAGCCAGTACTAGACTGAGGGCTGACGGTAAGCGTATTTTGTTTATTGATGACCGTTTGCCTTATCCCTGGTATGGTTCAGGATTTCCACGGGCACACAAGTTTGTTGAAACGTTGGCGGAGTGTGGGCATGCGGTTTCTCTTTGCCCCATGCATCCAACCAACGGATACGACACAGACGATAACGTCATTTTCCCCGAAACCCTCGAACTCCTCACTGATTATGTTGCGGGTTTGCCACGCCTTTTACAGGAGCGTCAGGGAATGTACGATATCATTGCGATCAGTCGGCCCCATAACATGAGCCATGTGATGTTTCTGATCCAGAATCACCCGGAGTGGTTTCGTGGTGCCACGATCATTTATGATGCAGAAGCCGTTTTTTCTTTGCGGGAAATCAGGCATGCTGAGGTTCTTGGGCACCCTCTGACGAACGAACAGAAGCGTGAGAAAATCAGCGCAGAGCTTTCACTTGCGGCTTATGCGCAGAGTGTTCTGACCGTAACTCCAACGGAAGCCCAATTTTTCAGGGAAAATCTTCAGGTCCCTGTACACGTTATTCCCCATACTGCCGGTGAGATATCCCGGGACATACCATCATATTTGGAGCGAACAGGTTTCTTATTTATCGGATATATTCAGAACGCCACCACTCCGAATGGCGACAGTCTTCGTTGGTTTGTTCAAGAGGTTTGGCCTAGTATTCGACGTGTCATTGGGGAGCGGGCCTGCTTGAACATTGTGGGAGACTGTGAGCCTGAATTCGCCGCCGAACTGGCGGTTCCTGGTGTCGTCCTGCATGGAAAAGTCACGGATTTGGCGCCTTATTACGACAGGGCAAGGGTTTTCATTGCGCCCACCCGCTTCAGTGCGGGTCTTCCTCTGAAAGCCGTTGAGGCAGCGGCTAACGGTCTCCCGCTTGTGGTGTCCTCTCTCATTGCTAATCAACTTGGATGGCAGGATGAGATTATTTCTGCAGAGACCGCCAGCTCTTTTGCGGAAGCCTGTCTGCATCTGTATGCGAATGAAGCGGAGTGGCAGAACAACCAACAGATTTTGCAGAAAGCCGTCCGCCGCGATTACAGCCCTGAAGCCTTTACTGAATCCGTTCGCGCGTGCCTATCCGAGATCTGACCTTATGCCTGCCGCCTCCTTTCAAAACTCATCACACCCAATGCCCTCGGCGAGATCGCCGCTGTTTTTTCTTCACATTCCAAAAGCGGCGGGAACCAGTCTACGTGTCGCCCTCGAAAATGCGCTTGGCGGCAGATTGGTACACCTGTACGATGATCATCCCGGCTGCAGGGCCGGACAGGTGATGTCACGGCAACTCCCCGATGATGTTGTGATCTACGGACATTACAACGTGGGGCTTCACCGCCGTTTTCATCAGTCTCCCCGCTACGCCACCGTTGTTCGTCCTCCAGTTGAACGGGTATTGTCGTGGTATAATTTTCAAAGGTCAAACCCTGCACTTGCCTACTATGATGCGGTTAGGAAAACTTCTCTTCCTGACCTTCTGAAGGCAAACGCCTTTAAGGAGCTCCGGAATCATATGACTGGGATGATTGCCGGCCGCAAGCCGCGTGGGCCCGATGATTTGGAGACTCTGTCTTTGGCAAAAACCCATTTGGTGGAATATTTTGAGTTTGTCTCCACAACAAACCATTTGACGGAAGACTTCCACGCGCTTGAAGCACTGCTTGGACTTACACTCCCGTCTCTTCCCCGCGTAAATGTCACTCCGGTTTCCGACCATGCTGCGGATCTGAAGGCCTGCGGGGAGGTCATCCGGGAATTTAATCAATTGGACATTGAATTATATGATTTTATTCTGTCTTTTCGCGAGAAGAAACGACGGGCCTCCCTGCCACCCCCATTAGGAGAACGCTTCATGAAACCGACCTTTACAGCTCACAACATCCTACTTGACTCAGGCGAGACCACGCGTCCGGACATGCCGGCCACTATGGAATCCGATCTCAGATTTCAGGCCGCGCGCAGGGTTCTGGAAACCGTTTTTCCCGGAGACAAAAGTCAATTGCGTCTTGCCGATCTGGGCTGTCTTGAAGGAGGATATGCCGTGGAGTTCGCCCGTATGGGATTTCAGGTGCTTGGCCTGGAAGTCCGGGACTCGAATATCGCGGCATGTCGTTATGTGAAAAATCATACCAACCTTTCAAATCTTTCGTTCGTGCAGGACGACGTATGGAACATCACGCGGCATGGGCATTTCGACGCGGTGTTTTGTTGCGGACTGTTGTATCATCTCGACCGACCCGCCGCTTTTTTAAACCAACTCGCCGCCGTCACCACAAAGCTGGTGATTCTTCAAACGCATTTTTCTCCGTCCAACGAAGAAAAAAAGGAGCGGGCTGTCCGCTTCCCACTGTCTGAACCCGAATGTCACGAAGGCCTTGAAGGCCGCTGGTACACTGAATTTGAGCAGGCCCCCACAGCTGAGCAACGCGAGGAGGCCAAATGGTCTTCCTGGGAGAATTCCCGGTCTTTCTGGCCCCGGCGGGAGTTTTTGTTACAGGCGATTCGAAATGCGGGGTTTGATCTTGTTTTAGAGCAGTTCGATTCTCTTGGGCCCGGCATCGCGGAGTCGTTGATCAATGGCGAATACAAGACAGACTGCTGCGGAACCTTTATCGGTATTAAAACCTGATAACGTACGCACATCACAATGGGTGGTTTTACGTCGTAACTGGAACTGTCCCAGTTGCAGAATCTGATTTCGGGCTAAAAAATATCAAAGCTGCGGATAGCTTCGACAACGATGGGTCCGACGTTTCATCCATTGAGCGTTGCGCCCTACTGGAGCAAGTATGTTAAAACAGCCGGGTCAGTAAAAACAGGGCGAAGACGATCCAGAAGGCGCGGATCAGCCACCAGACACGGTCCCGTTTAAAGGTGCTGTCTTCTGGAAAAGGCGGCTTGGAGGTGAAGGCGATCCGCTGTGCCCGGCTGAGTCGCATTCGCAAATTAATGGCCCAGCCGGTGCCTTCCAGCAGAACGCTGAGATCACGTCGGCTCAGGCGGATGGCGGCAATCAGAGCGCTGGGAATAAACACTGCCAAAACGGCGACCAGCAGGCCTCCCAGAATTTGCGGCAAAGTGAGGCCGGCAAAGGTTTTGGTCATGAAGGCCAGCGACGAGCCCATGGCGGCGATGGCAATGCCTCCGCCGGCCAGCATTTGGCCGGGGGCCGCATTCGGGGGCGGCGCTGCCGGAGGAGGCGGCGCGGCAATCGCCTGTTCGGCAGACTGATCCAGGTTTTTCTCGGCGGTCTGGGTCATACCCTCCACTTTCCGGGTCAGTGCCGCGCCGATCCGCTGAAAAGGGGCGGCCATGGCTTCCGTGAGGCTGATCGGATTGTCGGTGATGTGGACAATCGTGGCAAACCATTCGGTTCCATCCACATGCTGGAAGAGGCCGTGTTTGCCAACGCGCAGATTTCCCTG
Source organism: PVC group bacterium (assembly GCA_003565035.1). Lineage (GTDB taxonomy): Bacteria > Verrucomicrobiota > Kiritimatiellia > SS1-B-03-39 > UBA6053 > PXAS01. The sequence continues at coordinate 22,965 of PXDP01000253.1, forward strand.
ACGGCCGGAGGTGGCCGGCACGGCAATTTCCCGGGTGCCGGGCTGACGCGGGTGCTCAAGTGTCAGGATCATGATAAACATGGTCCCGCCTTCAATTCCCTTCAAATACCGGGCCCGGTCCGGAACCCGGATGGCGAGATTGAAACGTCGTCCGTCAAGAATCAGTGAGCCCTCTTCAAACGCGGCCCGCTGATCGGAGGCGTAGAGTTTGGGGAAGCTGATGAAGTTATTGGCGAATTCCAGCAGATGAGCCTGAAAGAGGATCATTTTTTCGGCGAGGCGCACCTGCGAGAGATCCACCGCTGCATGCACCTGGGTGTGGATGAGCTTTCGGACTTCGGCCACATGAGGACTGGAAAGCATTGCGGCGAGTTCCGTACGGGAAAGCCCGGCCAGGTGGGGCGCAGGTTCCGCCTGTTTCCAGGCGGCGTAGCGTTCGAAGGCCTCTTTGACGCGCTGCCAGTCGGCCCGGGTGAGCACTTCATCCGTTTTATCAAACAGAGGAATCAGAATCTCAGCCCGAAGCGCGTGAAGCGGGCGGGCATAGGCCGGATTCATACGATTGTCCATTCGAAGAATGCCTTCAGGATTGGGCTTGGCGGGGGGGGACTGTTTCAACGCGCTGTCGCTTGCATGCGCCGTGGCGGTGGAATCGCTTGCAGGGACAGGCGGCCAAAGGGTTCCGGCGGCATCCGGATTCATGGACACCCAGTCGCACAGCGCGAAAAAACGGTCAAGCCTGTCGCGAAGATCCATATACACTTCAAACGCGGGGGCTGTTTTTTCGCCCAGGGGCAGCACCTCGGAGCGTTCTGATTCACCGGCCAGCACCAGCCAGTCCAGCCGCTTTTGGCCTGATGTGAGAAACGTTTTCAGGGTGGCTTCATCAACCCCCGGGTTTCCGGAGGGGTGCGCACCTCCCGGCACCAGCGACAAAAGCCGTTCCATCCAGGTTTTAACTTTCTCATTTTCCGCTGCCGCCGGAAGCACCACTCCGGCCTCACTGACCGGGCTGGCTTCCAGCCGCTCCCGCCATTTTCGGATTTTTGAGAGCGATACCGCCGCATCCTCTCCACGGATTCTTTCCAGAAGCGGAAGAACCTTTTTACAGTCAGGGTGATCCGGATTCAAGCTGTCAGGCCGCAGTTCTCTTGAACCGGAAGAGAAACCCTCCATGGAGCGGAAGCGTTCACGGACCCAGGATGCACCCGCTTTAAGTTCTCCTGCCTTGACGCGGCGGTCCTGATCGATGTCCAGACACTGCAGGAACACCGGATCCATGCGGAAGGCCTCCAGGGGGGCACTGGTGGCCACCCACAGACTTTCGTCCAGTGCGCATGCCTCCAGAAAATCTTCCGCTGTCTTCAGTTGGGGGTGGTATGCCTGACCCTGTAAATTGAATTGCATGGGTTGAGAATGAGAAGGAACTTGGCCTTGGTCAATGTTTAATCAAATCTAACCCCCTGAAAAGTGCCTTCCCGGCATTCGGGACAACAGAAATTGACCCTCAAAGCAGTTCGATGTGAACAAGATCATCGTTCATGACCGGTCCCGGAGGGGGGGCGGGCCGCATGGGCATCCCGAAAAGCGGCACGCGTTCGAGTTCCAGCTCAAACGTTGAAGCGGAAAACCGGTCCAGATCAGATTGCCGAAAAGGGTGCAATGTAAACAGGGGGAGAACGGGACGGCCATTCTCTGTCTCGCGGTAGCGGGTCTGCTGATTCTGAACCAGCAGCAGTCCGCCCACATGACCGCCCGGATTTTCACCGATGATCAGGTCGATGCGGTGGGGGCGGTTTTGCAGGGGAACCCAGTCACCATAGACCAAATTGCGTGAAAGAAGTCCTCGATGGTTAAAGCGTTGCTGCGGGCGCCAGTCGGTAGCAGGCTGTCCCCAATTGGACTCCAGGACCACCTCTCCGTCGATCATCACAATAATCACATCATCGAAATCCCCCACGAACCGGAAGGTTCCCGGGGCAGAGGGTTGAATATAGCCCTGATAGTGCACCACCCAGCCGCGGGGTTCCATGTAGTCGGCGACGCCAAAGGCCTCCGGGGCGCCATCGGCCGGGGTTCGGGGAATAAACAGGTGAGACAATCGCAATTGTTTCGGCACCCGGTAAAAATTATGCATAACTTCACCCGAAAATCCTGCGTCAATCATGCGGCGGAGATCGGGTGAAAACGAGAAGCGGCGGGCTTCGCCGGCGCGGTTTCGCTTTAAATCATATAGCGTTCCGACCAGATCATTTCCGGAACCGCCTTCGCCACCGAACCCGCGGATTCCCCCGCCGGCCGGCACGCCATGTTCGGCACCCAGCAGGCTTAATGGACTGACAATATCGGTGAGCAAAAGGGCCAATTGATCCAAATCCGCAGTGGCTGGTGTATCCACCAACTCCGGTTCGGGGTCAAATGAATTGTCCAGCTCAAAGAAAGGGTCTTTGAAGGTTACAAACTCATCCGGAGAAATCATTTCTGACAAATCCTTGATAATTTCCACCTCAAGGTCCACGATTTCCTCTGGGACCGAGGCTTCGATCACTTTGGTCACCATTTGGGGGGTGGTGCGGTGGGGTTCATGCGTCATATAGAAGACAATGGCCGCAAAAAGGGCCGCATTCACCAGAACAGAAATGCCAACGCTCATCCAATGATCCAATTTCATTCGGTTTTCCACGTTCATGATCGACTCCTTTATGTTGAAATGCGCAAATAAGTTACACACCCCAACCGAAAAAGTTTAACGAAACGTTGCTTTTAATCTTCAACCCATGTTGGACCCCTTTTCTGGAACCGTTGTTGAAGAAACGGCATCATTTATTCCTCCGCAAACCAGGCCCAGTCGTAAACGGGTTCCTCCGGCTGTGTAAAGTCGGGGAAATTCTCTCCGGCGGACCGTTGAATTCCCCACAGCTCCACACGAAGAAATTGGCCGGGTGCGGGGTGAGGCCGGGCGGACTGAACACGGAGCGTCATCGGTATGCGCTCCCGGACCAACATTTCGATTTGCGGGCGATACCGCGCCGGGATGTAGCCAATTTTTGTTTCCTGCCAATACACCGCCCTGTCTGCGGGGCGGTCTCGGGTCCCCTCTGCCGGATCATCGGCTTGAATCCGTAATTCGCTGCCTGTTGGAGGCAGGGTTTCGACCGGCATTCCGGCAAGATCAAAGGATGCCAGAAGAATTTCCCCGGCAGGAATGGGCAGCACGGTGAAAAGAATTGCGACTGCGGGTGTGAGAAATGATTTCATGATATGACCTTTCGGTGGGGGTGAAGAATTGTCCTGTACAATTCCCTACACCCCGGTCACATCCGTAATTCCGGAAAAAATTATTTTTTTTTCGTCTATCTGGCCGAAGAACCCCTCCCTCACCTCTAAGCGGGCTTTTTTTACGCCGTCACTTTCTCAGGGATTGCTGATGACCAGTGTGGGGCCGTTTGTGCTGCCGCCGGTGGTTGGCGTTGGCGTGGGGGTGGGTTCAGGCGCAGGGGGGGGGGTTTGTTCGGGGGCGGGGGTCACGGTGGCCTCGGCGGAGAGGCTTGAGGTGAAGCCGGGTTCAACCCATAGACCGCTCATACGTGCGGTGCTTCCGTCGATCCGGATCTCACCCGTAAGGGTGACGCGGCCTCCGGCCGTGGTACTGCCATTGAGGTTGAACGAGGCTCCGCTGGTGCCTTCCGCCCGGGTGATGGTGCCGTTCCATCGGATATTGTGTTCATCCACGCCAAAAAGCTGATCACCGGACTGGGTGAGTGTCAGCCGGGTGGTGCGGGCACCGCTTTGACGTCCCGGGAGCCCGTTCTCATTGACGTAGGTCCCTGCCACCCGCACGGTGACGTTGCGGACGGTTTCGTTTCCGCTTTGAATTTCGCATCCCGCGATCAGCAGGAGAAGTACAATGGCGGTGAGCAGGATGTTCAGTGGCGATTGAAAATTTGTACGCTTGTTCATTGGGCAAGTGTGCAGAATTCCAGAGGAATGCGCAAGTGAAATCGTCCTGTCTCAAAAAAGCAGGGGGGAGGTGTGACAAACTCTTGTCGAGTCGGTTTCTTTGTGCAAAGAGACAGGTGTGAAATTTTCAACGGTATGTGTGCTTCTGTTTATGGTTATGCCTGGGGGCTGTGGGCGGTCCCCTGACCGGCTTGCGCGGCGCGGAATCGCGGCACTGGATGCCGGGAGGCACCCGGAGGCGGTTGGGTTCCTGGAGCGTGCATTGGAGGGCCGGGCAGATGATCCGGACGCGGCTCAGCTTTGGGGGGCACTTGGTTTGGCCCGCACACGTGCCGGTGAATTTCACACGGCGGAGGATGCCTTTCGAACGGCTTCCCGGCTTGCGGAGGATGATTTTTGGATTCATCTTAATTATGGGGGGCTTTTCATTCAGCTGGGCCGTTTTTCGGATGCGCTCGACCCCCTGGCGGTGGCGGTGCGTGCCGATCTGTACCGGACAGAGGCGTTGGAGCTGATGGCGTATGCGGCCCTGAGGCTGGACGACGCGGACTTGGCGTTGAGTATGCTGGAAGAGGCGGCAATGCGGGTGGATGATCCCAGGGTGTTGACATCGCTGGCCACCCAGGCGGCCACTCCCGCAGAGAGCCGTCAGCGGTTGCAGGAGGCACTGGATCTGGATCCTGCATTTGGACCCGCAGCGTTAAATTTGGCTGTTTTGATTGACCGCTCGGGCGATGAGCTCAATCGTGCCCTCCATTATTATGAGCGGTATCTGGCTGTGACACCGACGGAAGAGGTGAACCCGGCGGTGCAGGACCGGATTGCGGTGCTGACCCGTCGCCGGGACAATCCGGAGGGGAGGGAGGACCCGGTGGTGGTTCAGGTCCGCGAGTTTCTGTCGCGGAGCCGGGAGGCGGTACGGGACGGGAACCGGATGATGGCACTGAATTTTGCCACCCGGGCCGCGCAGGTGGCTCAGCGCAATGGCAGAACCGATTTGGAAGAGCGGGCCCTGCGGCAGGGTGTGGACTCGGCCCCGGATTTGGGGCGGCCTTATGCGGCCCTGGGGCAATTTTATCTGGACAGTGGCCGGTATGATGATGCGGTGCGCTCGTTCCGGGAGGCGGCGCGTTTGGCCCCGGATGTATTTCAGGCTCAAATAGGCTTGGCCCGCGCGGCCGCGGCGGCAGGGCAGTCCTCTTTGGCCGGACAGGCGTTGGAACGGGCCGAAGCGCTCGCGTCTTCGGGTACGGAGTTGGAGGGTATTGTCGCCCTGTACCGGGACGAACTGCGGGATCGTCGCTCCGCCCGCCGCGTGGAGCGTCTGCGGGCGGAGCGCTTTCCGGAGTGAACCTCAGGCCTGGGCTTTTTGGGCCAGATAGCGGTTGATGCAGTTCAGATACGCCTTGGCACCGGCTTCAACAATATCCGTACTGGAGGCTTTGCCGCTCATCAGGCCGAGGTCTTCGAAGCGGACGGTGACGGTGACTTCGCCCTGGGCATCTTTACCGGTGGTAATGGCCTGGAGGGTGAAATCTTCCAGGGTTCCGTGGATTTTGGTGATGCGGTCAATGGTCTTGAGCGCTGCATCCACCGGTCCATCCCCGCAGGCAGCGTCTTCCAGAATCTCCTCACCGCTGGCCAGCCGCACGGTGGCGGTGGGCACGGTGACATTTCCGGTGGAGACGTGCAGATAGTTCAGCACGTAGGCGCCGGGAGGCTGCTGGCTGATGTTCTGCTGCATGATTGCTACCAGGTCGTCGTCATAGACATGCTTTTTCTTGTCGGCCAGATCAATAAAGGCATTAAAGGCCTGCTCCAGTGCGTCGCCGGTCAGTTTGAACCCCAGGGTGTTCATATGCTCTCTGAACGCGTGGCGGCCGGAGTGTTTTCCGAGCACCAGTTCGGTGCCGGAGGTAACCCCGACATCCTCGGGATTCATGATCTCGTAGGTGGTGCGTTCTTTGAGCATGCCGTCCTGGTGAATGCCGGATTCGTGCGCAAACGCGTTGGCGCCCACAATCGCCTTGTTGCGCTGCACATGCAGGCCGGTCAACTGGCTGACCAAACGGCTGGTCCGGAAGATTTCCGTGGTTTTGATATTGGTGTATGCACCGCCGAAGCTGTCGTGGCGGGTGCGCAATGCCATGACAATTTCCTCCAGCGAGCAGTTTCCGGCGCGCTCGCCAATGCCATTGATGGTGCATTCGACGCCGCGGGCGCCATTGCGGACGGCCTCCAGGGAGTTCGCCACCGCCAGTCCCAGATCGTTGTGGCAATGCACATGAATCACGGCCTTGTCGATGTTGGGCACATTCTCCTTCAGATACCGGATGCATTTCCCGAATTCTTCGGGAACCGTGTAGCCCACGGTGTCGGGAATGTTGACGGTGGTGGCACCGGCATCGATGACCGCTTCGACGACTTCCGCGAGAAAATCCAGCTCGGTGCGGGAGGCGTCCTCGGGACTGAACTGCACATCGTCCACAAATTCTTTCGCTTTTTTCACGCCGGCCACGGCGGCTTTCACGATTTCTTCTTTGGCTTTGCGCAGTTTAAACTGACGGTGAATGGCGGAGGTGGCCAGAAAGACATGGATGCGGCCGCGTTTTCCGGCCGGAGCCACCGCCCGGCCAGCGGTTTCGATGTCTTTGTCCACGCAGCGGGCGAGGGCGGCAATACGAGGGCCTTTGATGGTGCGGGCAATTTCATGCACGGCTTCGAAATCCCCCGGGGAGGCGATCGGAAATCCGGCCTCGATGATATCGACATTCAGCCGGGCGAGGGCGCGGGCAACCTGCAGTTTTTCCTGCAGTCCCATACTGGCACCGGGGCATTGTTCCCCGTCGCGCAGGGTGGTGTCAAAAATCAATACCTGATCTTTTTTAGCTTTGCTGGTCATGGTTTTCCTCATTTTCGGGTTGGCCCCACCGCAATCGACGTAAACAAAACACCCGCCGGTCGCGGCGGGTGTTGTAGAGACTTTTGGGGTTCAGGTCAACGTCACACGCACGCGGAATCGTTCTTCCGTAGAAGAAGGAGAAGGGTGCTGTTCAGTTGACGGGCATTCATTATGGTCTGAGAATAGGAAGAAAAGTGGAGATGTCAAGTTCTGATCCCGGTTTCTCCTGTCGGCTGTCGGCGGGCGCATATGGGTTGGATCTGCGATCCCGGGGCTGTGCGTCTTCTTCGCGGACCCCGAGCTTGTGCCGATAGCCTCTCCGGGGCAGTTGCAGTGTTCAGTATCCTAGAGAGAATCCACTGAGGGGTTCGGCATTGGAGAGGCCAAGAGTGGAGGGGATGGTGTCGGTACTTCGTTGAATACGGAAATGGGTTGGCGTTCGGGGCTGCGGCTGTTGGGGTTTAGGGCGCGGGCGGTGGATAAATGGGGGGTGTCGATGGGTGGTGCGGTTGTGGTGGATGACCGGCCAGGGGGTGACGTATTGGACCCGCGGGGGCGTTTGGAGGGTGCGGGCAGTATTTTCGGCCTGGCGGGCCCGGGATTCGGCTTCAAATACTCGGCGTTCGACTTGGGCGAGACGTTCGGCGGTGCGGCGCTGTTCTTCATCCCGTTCAAAGGCGACTTTGGCTTCGGTATAAAGGATGAAGACATCAACTTCCGGAAATTCCCGCTGGAAATCCCGCCAGAAGGCATAGCGTTCGGCGGCGGGGCGGGCGCGGAAATCGGGGTCCTCAAGGCGGTCGGCCTTAATGGCCTCACCGCGTTTGCGGCGGGCTTCGGCGGCGCGGGCCTGTTGTTCGCGACGGGCTTCGGCGGCAGTCTCGGAGATGAGTTCGATGCGGGTGACCTCCCCATCCCGGAGCTGAATTTCACCGCGTTCGTAGAAGAGACGCTCCAGGCTGCCCATTTCAATGCGGCCCTCGGGTTGGCCAAGGGTTTCGAGGACGGTCAGGCGGTCAGTGCCGATGCGCAATTCGGCATGCAGGGGGCTGAGTACGAGGCCGACCAGCAGTACTGCGGGCAACAGTGAAATGAATTTCAAGTGAGGTATGGAGTTCATGGGTAATTTCCTTGGTTACTAATCTACACGTCGTGGAGGTAAAAATCAAGGGATACGCCCGTTTCCTCTTCAACCGATGTTTTGGGCTCGTTTTTTGCCGTGGTTGTGGAAGGGTAAGCGGGAATGTTTCAATTTACGGAGCCTCTATGAACGTTTTACGTCGTTTGTTTTTGGTGATGATCTGTCCTCTCCTGCTGTTTTGGACGGGCTGTGCCTCGGTGCCGTACCGGCAGGGCGTGTCGTTTGTGGACCCCCGATTGCCGGAGGCACCTCTGTTTGAGGCGCAGATTGAGCGGGGACGTCCGAACCGGGTGCTGGATAAATCGGACTGGGTGTGGCCGGGAAGCTGGCTGGGGAAACTGGTGCTCTGGGACCGCCGGGTGGATAATCATCAAATTGGAGAGGAAACCGAGGAAATGATGCGGCGCTATTTGGCCCACAATGACCTTGAGCATGTAAAAGTGCGGTTGAACATGTATGCCCCCCGGGATGAGTTCCGGCGGACGGTGCGGAACCGTTCGGTGGGCGTGGGATGGCGATACACGGTGGGGATGATTGCCTGGCTGCAATATACAATTCTGCCGGGCCGGATTCTAGGCGGGGATAATTACAATCCGTATTCCAATACGATAAATTTATATTCGGATATCCCCGCGATTGCCGTGCATGAGGGCGGTCATGCCAAGGATTTTGCAGATCGGCGGTGGAAGGGGACCTACGGGGGGGTCTATGTGATTCCGTTTGTGAATTTGTACCATGAGGCACTGGCGAGCAATGATGCGTTGGGGTATTTGATCGCCGAGGAGTCTCCGGAGGCGGTGGCGGAAGGATACCGGATTCTGCATCCGGCGTATGGGACGTATGTGGGCGGCAATACGGGATTGTTGTATCCCGGCTACGCTTTGCCCATTTATGCGGGCTCGGTGACGGCGGGGCACGTGACCGGCCGGATCCGCGGCGCGCGGCGGTCCCGGGAGGTCGAAATTACGAAAAGCCTGGAGGCATCCGACCCTACAGGGAATTGAAGTCCGCCCGCCGCCAGTCCCAGGTGTTGCGGAAGCGCGTTCTGGCGGTTTCCCAGGCCTGCCGCTCCTGCGGCTCGAAGGTTTGAGGCGGGAAGGAGTTCATGATGAGCGCGCGGCCTTCATGCAGATCGCTCAGGTGACCGGCGGCGACAAGTTGACTGAGGAGATTGCCGAGGGCGGTGGCCTCGACCGGACCGGCGAGCACTTTGCGGCCAAGCGCATTGGCGGTGAATTGGTTGAGAAGGTTGTTCTGACATCCGCCGCCGACCACGTGAAGGGTGCCCAGCGTTTTGCCGGTGAGGTGGGCCAGATGGTCGATGCTGACGCTGTACATGATCGCGAGGCTTTCGTAGACCATGCGGGTGATGGCGCCGCGGGTTTCGGGGACGGGCTGGCCGGTGGCGGCACAGGCTTCTTTGAGTTTGGCGGGCATGTCTCCGCGCTTGGCGAAGCGGGGGTCATCGGGGTCGATAAAACTGACGAAGGGTTCGGCGGCTTCCGCTTCAGCCACGAGCTGGTCCCAGGTGAGGTCCTCCTCCTGGTCCCAGATGCGTTTGCACTCCTGCATCAGCCACATACCACAGTGGTTTTTGAGCAGGCGGATCTGTCCGGTGGTGTCCCGCTCGTTGGTAAAGGCGAGGTTGAAGGATTCCTCGTTGATCACCGCGTTATCGACGCGGGTGCCAAGCAGGGACCAGGTGCCGGAGGAGAGGAAGATTTCGCCCTCGCCGTCGACGGTGGAGGCATCGGATTCGCTGTCGAACGCCAGAGGAACCCCGGTGTAAGCAGACGCCGTGTCGTGGCTGCCGACGGTGACGACCTGCGCGCTGTTGAGTCCGGTGATTTCCGCGATGGCGGGGAGGAGGGGGCCGAGATGGGTGCCGGGCGGGGTGATGTCGCGAAAGAGTTTCCGGGGCAGTTCCAGGCGGTCGATGAGATCCCAGGCCCACTCGCCGGTGTCGGCACTGACGAGTTGCAGGGTGCTGGCGATGGTGGCTTCGTTGGCGGCGATGCCGGTGAGCCAGTAGTTGAAGAGGTCGGGCATGGGCAGGATGCGTTCGGCGGCGGCGAGCCGTCCGGGATTTTGCGCCTGTTCGGCCAGCAACTGGAACAGGGTGTTGAAGGGCATGAACTGATTGCCGGTGGCCCGGTAGATGTCCTCTTTGGGCACGCGGGCAAAGGCGGTGTCCATGAGATCGTCGGTGCGGCTGTCGCGGTATTGCACGGGAATGCCCAGAAGGCTGCCGGCGGCATCTAGGAGTCCGTAATCCACGCCCCAGGTGTCGATACCGATGCTGACCACCCGGTCGCCGTAGGTGTCGGCCGCGCGCTTCAGGCCCTCCAGAATATCGGCGAACTGACGGGTGACGTTCCAGTGCCAGGTGCCGTTGAGGTGAATGCCGTTATTGGGGAAACGGTGGATTTCTTCGAGGTGCAGCCGCTGGTCGGCGTACGATCCGGCCATGACGCGGCCGGACCCGGCGCCAAAATCCACGGCCAGAAATACGGGAGAGTTTGTGGTGTCTATCATGCGTGGGTTCAACGAAACAGGATGGATCTTGTCGAGAAAATTTTAGGCGGTCTCGTTGCCTCGTTGCCTCGTTGCCTTTCACCCGCAACCAATAAAGATGCGCCCGCGGGTGAGTTGTGCGTAACATAGGATTGTCAAAGAGGGCTGTTTCTGATTTAACCCACGCATGATGAATATTGAACGAGCTGTAATCACCGCCGCGGGCCCCGGTCAGCGTGGCATTCCTTTGCAAACGTTGGTGGACCGGGACGGGGTTCCGCGTTCGGCGCTGGCGATTTTGCTGCGGGATATTCAGGATGCAGGCATTCGCAAGGTGGCGGTGGTGATTCGTCCCGGCGACGAGGAGGCCTACCTGGAAGCGGCGGGGGAGCTGGCGGAGGGGCTGACCTTTCTGCCGCAGGAGCAGCCGCTGGGCTACGGGCACGCGCTTTCGCTGGCGGCGGCGTTTACGGAGGAGCAGGCGTTTTTGCATCTGGTGGGGGATCATTTGTGCGTGAGCGATGCGGCGGCGGGCTGTGCGCGGCAGTTGGTGGAGGTGGCCCGGGCGGAGGCCTGCGCGGTGTCGGCGGTGCAGGCGACCCGTGAAACCACGCTTTCGCTGTACGGCGCGGTGGGCGGGCTGAAGGTTCCGGGGGCGGAGCATCTGTACCGGGTGGAGTGCGTGCGGGAAAAACCGACACCCACGGTGGCGGAACAGGAGCTGGTGGTGCCGGGCCTGCGGGCGGCCCATTATTTGTGCTTTTTTGGGATGCATGTGCTGACTCCGGGGGTGATGGAGGCTCTGTCCGTCCGTCTGGCGGCGGCGGAGGGGACTCCGGTGAATCTTTCGGCCGCGCTGGATGATTTGGCCCGCCGCGAAAAGTATCTGGCTTTTGAAATCAGCGGCCACCGTCACAACCTGGGCGTGCCCTACGGTTTGTTTCAGGCGCAACTGGCCCTGGCACTGCGCGGGGTGGACCGGGATCAGGTGCTGGCGGAGATGGTGACACTGCTGGCGCAGCGCGGCGGAGGTCTTGCGTGACCCCGGTGCTGGCGCTGATTCAGGCGGAGGGGGGGGATCGGGACCGGGCACTGGATGCTCTGGTAGCGGGCCTTTCGCTGGAAGGCTTGTGGGCGGTCTGCCGCGAGCTGGATGATTTTCAGAAGCAGAGCGGCAATTTGTACGAGCGGGTGCGGGCGCTGTTTTTTCTGCATGCGCTTTTCCGCTATCATTTGCCGCGGACACCGGGGCTGTCCACGGACGGCCGGATTCCGTATGAGGGAGTGCGTCTGCTGCACCGGCGCCGCTTTGAGGAGGCGCTGGAGCTGTTTATGGGGACGGCGCGTGAGGCGGGTTTGTCGGATCCGCTGTGCAGCGCGGTGGCGGAGGCGGCGCATCAGCTTGCGATCCAGAATTTGGCGAATCAGGTGCGCAAATCGGTGCGGTCGGTGCGGGGGAATCAGTGGATGTTCCGGCTGGGCCATGTGGCGGATCAGACGCTGCGGGTTCGCCGGGAGCTGCGGACACCGGGGGCAAACGGGCTGTATCCGCTGCTGCGGGAGCAGACCCCGGTGCGCATGGATCTGACGCACAGCGGGTGGAGCGATATTTTCTTTTTGGGGATGGATTATCCGGAAGGCGCACGGGTGATCAATGTGTCGATTGATCTGGCGGTGCATGGGCGGGGGCAGGCGCCGGCGCCGCCGGTGCAGGCGTATCTGCGGGTGATTGATGAGCCGGTGCTGCGACTGGTATCGGTGGATCTGGGGGTGAAAGCGGATGTGGCGTCGCTTGCGGATGTGTATGATTTTGCCAAGGATTATCTGGGATTGCTGAAGGCGGCGGTGATTGCCTCCGGGCTGGTGCCGCCGGGGATGGAGGGCTCGGGGCAGAAACTGTCGGATGTCCTGTCGGGGCTGGTGGGTCCGGGGCAGGGCCTGGAGCTGGTGAGCCATGTGAATGGAATTCCGAAGGGCTCGCGGCTGGCGGTTTCGACGAATTTGCTGGCCTCGCTGATTGCGGTATGCATGCGGGCCACCGGTCAGACGCAGGCGATGTCGGGCGGACTGACGGAGGCGGAGCGGCGGATTGTGGCCTCGCGGGCAATTCTGGGGGAGTGGCTGGGCGGTTCGGGCGGAGGCTGGCAGGACAGCGGCGGGGTGTGGCCGGGAATCAAGCTGATCGAGGGCTGCGAGGCCGGTCCGGCCGATCCGGAATTCGGGGTCAGCCGCGGGTGCCTGCTGCCGAAACACAGGATTTTGACCGGGGAGGATGTGCCGCCGGATTCCCGCCGCAAGCTGGCGGAGAGCCTGATTCTCGTTCACGGGGGCATGGCCCAGAACGTGGGGCCGATCCTGGAAATGGTGACCGAAAAATATTTGCTGCGTTCCGGTGCGGAGTGGACTGCGCGTCAGGAGGCACTGACCTATCTGGATGAAGTGCTCGGGGCTCTGAAGGCTGGGGATATCCGCGAACTGGGGGCGATCACCACCCGGAATTTCACCGGACCGCTCCAGGCGATTATTCCCTGGGCGACCAATCATTACACTGAGACGCTGATCCGGCTGACGCGCGGGCGATTCGGGGACGCGTTTTGGGGGTTCTGGATGTTGGGCGGAATGTCTGGCGGCGGGATGGGCTTCATTGTGGACCCGTCCGTGCGCGCCGAGGCACAGGCCTTTCTGTTGGAGACGATGGGGCGGGTGAA